>DATEPO010000311.1:0-3948 GCA_035273145.1 Nitrospiraceae bacterium | reverse complement strand
GGCACGCATCATGTCCTTTCCGCCTTGCGGGATTGCTCGCCGATGTGCCGCTTTTACTTTGCGGCGTCCAGCGAAATGTTCGGAAAGGTAGCGGAGGTCCCGCAAACCGAGACCACGTCCTTTCACCCGCGATCGGCCTATGGCATTTCTAAAATCGCCGGTTTTCATCTCACACGCAATTATCGTGAAGCCTATAGCATGAAGGCGTCTTCTGGTATTCTGTACAACCACGAATCTCCGCGCCGAGGGTTTGAGTTTGTGACGCGGAAGATTACGTCGCATGCCGCCCGCATTAAATTGGGGCTGGCCAAGGAACTGCGTCTGGGCAACCTGGATGCCAAGCGCGATTGGGGCCATGCGCGGGATTATGTTCAAGCCATGTGGTTGATGCTCCAGCAAGAGAGGCCGGATGATTATGTGATTGCAACTGGTGAGCAGCACTCCGTTCGAGAGTTTGTCGAAGCCGCCTTCTCATACGTGTCCCTTAATTACCATGATTATGTGGTCGTCGATCCTCAGCTCCTCCGACCCGCCGATGTTGCGACATTACTGGGCAATTCCGCGTCAGCCAAGCGATGCCTGGGATGGACCCATCGCGCTTCTTTCTTAGAGTTAGTCCACGAAATGGCGGAAGCGGACCTGCGGTTCTTTTCGCATTGACGAGAAGGGCATATCCCTCAAGTTGTCTTGACCATGACCCTCTGCTAATATCGCCTCGTGATGGTACGCACACGAGCGAAGAGATCATCTAATCCTAAAGCCGCCATGCGACAAGCTTTGAAGCGCATCCGTTTGTTCGCCACCGATGTCGACGGCGTGCTGACCGATGGGGGGATGTACTATGCCGAGTCCGGCGATGAGTTGAAAAAATTCAATACGCGCGACGGTATGGGTATTAAATTATTGCAGCGCGCCGGATTGATCACTGCTTTGATTACGCAAGAAGAGACCAAACTCGTGGCTCGACGCGGTGAAAAACTTGCGATCCCGGAGATTCATCAACGTGTCTTCGACAAACTCTCGCGGCTGCGCGAGATTGCCACCCGCAATCAGATTGCGCTCGAAGACGTGGCGTATATGGGCGACGATGTCAATGATTTAGAAACGCTCCAGGCTGTGGGGTTCTCTGCCACGCCGGCCGATGGCATCGTATCGGTCCGAAAACAAGTCGACTATGTCTGCCGTCTCAAGGGTGGAGAGGGCGCCGTGCGGGAAGTGGCCGATATGATCCTAGCGGCGCAAGTCGGCTCCTCAGAAGAGCTGTGGTTCCGCACGGCGAAACCACAGGTTCGAAGTTCGAGGTTCGAGAATCGACGTTCTCAGAACCAGGGACAAGAAGGGTAGGGTATGGGGAGGATGGGCGTTCCAAGTTTTGAAGTTCGAAGTTTTGGGACAAGAATAAGAGGTTGGTGAAATGAGAAGTGCAGCCCGCCCTGCCCGAACTCCAAATAATCCTCGAACCTCGAACGCCCATCTTTATGCGGTGATCCTCGCCGGCGGAAGCGGCACGCGGTTTTGGCCGTTGAGCCGCCATCTCTATCCCAAACAGCTGCTTCGGATCATGGGCGGGGAGACCTTGATTCAGCAAACGATTCGTCGCGTGTTGGGGTGTGTGGCGCCCGAGCATATTTGTATTTCCACCAATGCCTTGCAGGCCGAATCCATCCGTTTTCAACTCGCTGAATGGAAGGATGCGCTTCAAAATAATTTTCTCTTAGAACCTGAAGGACGAAATACGGCTCCCGCGATCGCATTGGCGGCCTATCACGTGATGCAACACGATCCGGACGCGATCATGTTAGTGCTTCCCGCCGATCACGTGATTAAGGAAGAGGCGCGATTTCGCGCCGCGGTCTTGTTGGCCGCGCGATTGGCAGCCGATGGTCATCTGGTGACGTTTGGAGTGAAGCCGATCAGACCGGAAACAGGCTACGGATACATTCAACCGAACCGAAAGATCCGTCTGGGAGGCGCAGGAGCATTGGTTGGCCATCCCGTCGCGCGATTCGTGGAAAAACCCGATGCCCCAACCGCCAAGCGCTATCTACGTTCGGGGGATTACTATTGGAACAGCGGCATGTTCGTCTGGCGTGCCTCGGTTATTGTGGAAGAGCTAACGCGGCATCAACCCGCGCTCATGCGGGCCGTGCACGCTTTGACCCCGGCGGTGAAGCCGAACGGTGTATCCGAAGAATTCACCCAAGCCTATAAGAAGCTGCCGTCGATCTCGATCGACCATGGTGTCATGGAACGCTCGTCCCGAGCAGCCGTCATTCCCGTCACCTTTACCTGGTCGGACGTCGGCAATTGGAGCAGTTTGGAAGAAGTGGCCGTTCTCGATCGGAATAACAATGTGGTGAGTGGGAAAGTCATGGATTTGGAAAGCCGCAATTCGGTGCTCTATGCCGATCGGCGAGTCGTTGCCACGATCGGCCTGACCGACATGATCGTCGTCGATACCGCTGACGCCACGTTGGTCTGCCCGAAGTCGCGCGCACAGGATGTCAAAACGATCGTGGAGATGCTGAAGAAGCAAGGCGCCCCGGAACATCTTGAGCACAGAACCGTGTTCCGGCCCTGGGGCTCGTATACCGTGCTGGAGGAAGGCACGGGGTATAAAGTCAAACGTGTAACGGTGAATCCGGGCGGCCGACTGTCCCTTCAACTGCACCATCAGCGCAGCGAGCATTGGGTCGTGATCACAGGAACCGCCCGCGTCACGTGTGGTGACAAGGTCTATGATCTCACAGTGGGACTGAGTACGGCGATTCCCATGGAAACACCGCATCGATTAGAAAATCCCGGCACCGACACGCTCCATATTATCGAAGTCCAAAATGGTCCCTATCTTGGGGAAGACGATATTGTGCGGTTTCAAGATGATTATGGACGTTAAACGTGAATCGTTAATCGACTGAAGACGTGACAACAAGAAAGAACGTTAACCGTGAATCATTAACCGTGGGGAAAAAGGATATCCTTGATTCAAACGGCGGTTCCCAGCGAGTGTCGACGTTTTGCAAGACAAGCACGAGGATCGCTCTATGAACTGATTGATCATTTGAGCGTCGCTTGCGATGAGAAGTTTATTTCAAGTGAGACTCTTGAGAAAAAGCGAGAAGAGGTGTTACGAACTGTAGCGGTCGTCAATGGGTTCATTCGCTACTTAATCAAAGCAAAAGCGAGCCTTACGATTAATGAATAACGGCTAACGAACGAGTCGATCCCAATCTTGCGGTTAACGATTCACGTTTAACGACTAACGAGAGCCCCATGGCATTATTTCGAGAGTACGACATTCGTGGCGTAGTCGGACAAGAGCTGACCGAATCGGTGGCCCAGCAGATCGGCCGAGCTTATGCGACAGTGGCACGCGCTCAGCATGCCAAATCGGTGACGGTCGGACGCGATGGCCGTGATAGTTCCCCTGCGCTGCGCGATCGATTGATTCGCGGCCTCACGGCCGGCGGTTTGGATGTGATCGATATCGGCATTGTTCCTACGCCGGTCCTCTATTTTAGTCTCTTCCACCTCAAGGCCGATGGCGGCGTGATGATCACCGGCAGCCATAATGCCGCCGAGTACAACGGCTTCAAGCTCTGCCTTGGAAAAGAAGCCTTGCATGGGGAAGACATCCAGCAGTTAAAAAAGGTTATGGAGGCCGCCACGTTTTCATCGGGAACGGGGCAGGTGACTGAGCACCCGATGCTGCCGGAGTATCTTGCCTATCTCAAACAGAGTTTCGCCGCCGTGAAGGGCGATTCATTGCATGTCGTCATCGATTGCGGCAATGGGGCAGCCGGCCTCGTGGCCGAGCGGGCGATGACGCAATTGGGTTGCCGAGTGACAGGGCTTTACTGTGATGTAGACGGCCGCTTTCCCAATCATCATCCCGATCCAACGGTGATGGAGAATCTGCAAGACCTCATCCGGACCGTGAAGGATACC
>DATEPO010000310.1:0-2488 GCA_035273145.1 Nitrospiraceae bacterium | reverse complement strand
CTTGAATTGATAGACGCCATAGCCTTTGTCGGTCTCTTGAGGCGGATAGCCGGTTCCCGTCCCGCCGAAATCATAGAGTGTGCATCCTTGAGCCATCGCCCAACTCAGCATCTCCCATTGCACCGCCCATCCCGCTCGCTGCATCGAATAATCGTTGCTTAAATAGAGCAGCGTCGCCGTGGTTCCATATCGCACCGTCATGCCTCCCGCCACAGGCGTGCCATCTTTGCGCGCCAACACGAGACGCGCCATGCCTGACTTGATAAGCGTTCTATAGAGGGAGTGAAAATAATCCAATCCTCGGATAGGAATCCGTTTTTTCTCGCCTGTGTTCTTCAGCAGCCGATAGAAACTTTCCATGTCCTGCTCGGTGTACCCTTCTTCGATGAGGACGCCGCGTTTCGAAGCGTGACGCACTTTCGTACGTATTTTGGTGCCTAAGCCCGCAAAGACCGCCGCCTCTCCCGGTGCGATATTGAGCTTCATTTCATATTTCGGCCGATTCCAATACGACCATTCTTGATCCACCGGCAAAAACCCGGCCTGCACGACGCAGTCAGCGACCGACAGATCATCATCCTGAACGGGAGGTTCAATCCGCCAAAATATCGCTCCCCACTGACGAGCGAGAAGACCGACTGCTTCCCCAAGTGCCGGCGCCGCCTCCTTCCATGCCGTCATGATCGGACCGCGCGGGGAATAGAGCATCGATCCAAGCGAGCCCGGAAGCCGCTTCGCCAACACCAGCGCGGCTGCGACCCACTCTCCATCCTGCGTCAGCGCGATGTAGTGCGGTTCCCATCCATGGGAGCGGCGAATTTCGCCCCATTCGTATGATTGGTAAATCGTTGCCCCGGGCTGGGCTGTCACGAATCGGTTCCAGTCGTCCCGGCTTGGATGATTGACTTGATATAGACCCGCTCCAGCCGCCACAGGCGTTTGCGAACAGGCCATGCTCACCCCACGCACTGCACACTCCTGACGGACGGCCGCTCCACGTCCAGGCACTGTTCGTAGGTCTTTTGGAGGTCTTTCACGATGCGCTCCCAGTTGTATTGGTTTTGCACCAATCGATATCCGGCCGCGCCCAGTGCCAGGCGGCGATCCGTCTGACTCAGCAATGACACGACCTCGTCGGCAAATTCTTCAGCGCGATCTGCAATAATCAGATCGCGGTCCGGCACCGCCTCGATACCCTCGGCACCGACTGTCGTGCTCACCAGCGGTTTGCTCATTGCCAAGGCTTCCAAAATTTTCAACCGTGTTCCTCCGCCTACCCGCAACGGGACGACGACGACTGAGGCGTGCTTGACATACGGCCGGACATCCGTGACGAACCCCGTGACTTCGATCTCTCCAGCACGAGCCAAACGGGAAATCGCGGGAACGGGATACCCGCCGACGATTTGAAAGAGAACCTCGGGCCGGCTCGCTCGAATCCGCGGCAAGACCTGGCGACAGAACCATCGAACACCTTCGACATTCGCATGGTAATCCATGCGCCCGACAAACACGATCCGGTCCCCAGGCGGGGGAATGGCTCCATTAGGCAAACTGATATCTTGCGCCGCATAGGCATCGAGATCGACGCCATTCGGAATCACGCTCACGCGATCGACTCCGCAGCGTGTTTGAAGCAACACACGTTCTTCATCCGAACAGGTGAGACAATGGCTAAAAAGCCCGCAAGTGTCCCGCTCATACGCCGCTAATTTTCGCCAGGTCACTTCCGCATAGGCGCGCTTCAGCGGATTGGTCTCCTGCCTGGCGTAACGTCTCATGAGCAGGGATTCGATGTTGTGCAAGTCGAGGATGGTCGTCTGTGGAAGTCCCAGGCAATATTGCGCCATGTGGATACTCTCGACTTGCACGAGATCGAATGTGTCGGACTTCAGAACGTGGTGGACTAATTGGGCCATTCGTCTATCGCGGTAGTTCACAATTGGAAAAGCCGTCCGCCCAACGAGACCTTGCAGGAGCTTCGTGGGAGCATACCGAGGATCACGTGGAATTACATGAAGGGTAATGCCCTGTGCGCGCAATCGCTGGACGGCCAGCGCGTCATCAATGGGCCGCATAAAAGAAACGACGGAAACACTATGGTGTCGGGCCAATCCGCGCAGCAGAGCAAACACGCGGATTTTCCAGCCGTCAGTGGGTGGATAGGGCAGCGTGCCGGTCAGAAATAACAGTTTCATTGTGTATCGCCTTCTTTGGGTATGACACCATGCACACAATTCTCGCTGCATCGGCTCGCACCGTGCATCGCCGTCGTTCCTTCATCATTGAATCGTCAATCTAGGGCTTGGCATAGAGTATTTTTTTCGAGATTCACTTCAGCTTCATCGCTCCTGCTCATCATTTTCCACCGAACAACATTCCGCTCTAACCGACCTTCATTGAAATTCCACACGCCTCGCGGCATGGTCAAGGATCATCTGAAGCATCATGCCGAAGTGACCTGAACAAGGGAACGAACCGGAATGGC
>DATEPO010000309.1:0-3534 GCA_035273145.1 Nitrospiraceae bacterium | reverse complement strand
GTTGCGCATACGAACATAGATGAAATTGTCCTGTCCGGCTTCGGCTTCAAAGCCAAGGGTTTTATCACTCTCGGTTCCGCTTCCTTCCCCATATTTGCCTTGCGGCGTGTCGGGCAATGTAATCATAGCTGGGAGCAGGATAATGTCAGGACTCTCACAAATTGGCCCAGTATGAGGAGCACCGGTGTCGGTCTCGTTATCGCGGATGTAGATATCGGGAGTAAGCGTCAATACGACAGGAATAATATTCTTGAGATTTGGCATCACTCCGACTTTGTCCACGGCGGGGTTCTGAGATTGGATGCCAAGGGCAGGGTCTCCTAGCAATGTTCGCATCTGTTGAGGGCTAAGGCGGAATCCGTTATTGGTAATGGAAACTCCTTGGACCGATAAAGCCGCGCCTGCGACGATGGCTGAAGCGCCAGAGGTCGCTCCAAAACCATAGACGTAGTTATCGGGTGATGTCCCAAGAGTCACAATGTTTTCGCCCCATGCATAGCAGTTAATGCGGCTTCCGTAGTTTGAAAAGTTGGCATAGGCAGGCCGAGAATGAGGAGCCGTCATACTGGCTGCTCCAACCATGATGGCCCCCGAATCCTTTTGCGGCATGCAAGGTACGTTGTCTAAATTTAAGTTTCCGTCCCCCGCAGCTTCGACAATGATGATGCCCAAGGCCGTCCCTAGACGTATGAGATCGAACAGGTCGGGTTGGATTTCAAGAGGAGCCATGGGATATCCGCAATAATCCATCTGGACTTCCAAGAGCAGCACGTCGCCGAAGTTCATCACATTGAGGGCCGCTTGGATCGCATCCGCGAGATTCACAGTGGGTCGATAGTACGATACAGCCCGCATCGTGGCTACTTTTGGGGCGATCCCAATACAGCCGATGCAATTATCTTGCGCAACGACGATGCCGAGCACCGAAGTCCCGTGCTCAAGGTATTGGTTGCTACCGTCGAGTATGATTTTCCCGGCCGGCAAATCCCGGTGATCCAAAAACCAGCCCCGTTCGAGGTCCACAAACTGAAGGCCGGCCGTCGCACCGCCGCCGTCGCCTCCGGGGACAGTCCACGCATATTCCGCATCGATGCCGCTCACTTTTATTTTGACCCCACTCGGGTCGTCGATGTCCGCCTCGCCGCGAAGATATCTTTGGCCTGGCCAGTAAGGATCACTCGGTCCTTGGTCATAGTAGGGATTGTTTGGGCCGCTCGGCACGCCTTCGACATAAGCGCGTTCCACAATCGCATGCCGAGATGACAAAGCTTCGGCCACCGCTTGAGCATTGATTCCGGTTGGAATGGGCAATGCAAAGTAAGTGAGGAAATTAGGGGGGAGATATGTCCGATCCGTACGTCTGGCCTGCTCCACTAGCTTAAGAATGCGTTGTGGCGCCACAGAGTGAAAAAGTTTTTGGAAGGTGACGCCGGGAAATTGTTTTGAGAAAATGGGCCAAAATTCATCGTCGAATTTGTCTAGGTATCGCTCGACTTGATCTTCATACGGAACATTAATAGAGTCATGGAACTTAATGATGACCCTCGGCGTGAACTCAGTCTTTTGAGAGCTTGTCTGAATGGAGCTCTCCTGTTTGCTCGGCGCTCTTTCAACCATCTGAGCCTCCATCGCGCGAAATACTATACCGTTGGTTGTACATAGGCGCGTGCGCGCGTCATCGATCCATGATCATCTATTAACATGCCGCTTAATCTGGTAGGCACCGGCACTGACGTCATGCCACGATGATCGAGCAACCGCTGTGCCACCATTCGGCGTGGACAGGCCTTGTTCTATGGCCATCCTTACACATTGTTTCAACGAGGGATTTGTTTGTTTGAGCGATAGCGCGATAGAGGGAGACGGCTCTAATCGTCAAGGGAATTCGTATCTAACTGTCCCTGAACGTATCCCTCTCGATACGTAGCCTTCGCGAGTGATAGAGTCGGCCAGCTCCTCCGTCTGCACATAACATGCGGCCGGTGAAGGGACTCATGGAAATAAAGAATGACGACGTGGGCTGAAACGCGGCGTTAATTTCAAGGCAAGAGATGCTGTCCGATCACTCAAGCTCTGGAAGTGAACTGTAACTTATCGCAGGGCGTTTCACATCACCTCACGGCGAGTTGGCGTGGCGGAGGATGTGTCTTCTGCTTCTCGTCTCTCTATATCGGCTACTGTTGATAGCGCCCGCGGGCATGGATCATCACGATCATTCATCACCGATATCCCGAGTCGTTGTGCTTACGCGGCCTTTCGGATTTCAGTCTTTGGCGCCGAAGACTCATCAATGTGCCGATGAGCCGAGGCCTTCTTCTGCCCATCGTCCATTGTGACACTCATGATGACGAGCGCCATCATCCCGAACAACGTGAACCCCGTCATGATCATTCCCCATGCCATCTCCATTGCCCCAACCTCCCTTCCTATCGATCGTTGATTTGCTTCTAGGCGGATGGTTTGAGCAACGACTGTGCCAATCGATCAATAATCCTTCATTGCTAGAATGCGGCAACGTAAGCAGCCTGACTAAAAGCATAATACCGATGTTTGGAGCAGTGCGGCGCGCAATGGATCAAAGATCGGATACGAAAGGGTGTATCGCAATAGTATTCACACGGTATCGGTATCGATACAGCGCAAATGTAGATCGTGAGTCAGCCCTTTAAGTTGGGACTTAAGGAGTCCTTTCGCCGCTTGCAGTTGCAAGAATCACAAGATCGGAATGCTTGGCAATATAGGTGAAATCGCGATCCGCGGTCAGCAGGGGAAAGCCATGTTCGATGCAGGCTGCAGCGATCAAGCAATCCATAGGACCGGCCTGGACGTTGTTGACTCGACATCGCTGCCTCAGTTGTGCCGCAGCGATATAGGCGCTTCGATTAAGAGGAACGAGCGGAAACGGTTCCAAGATGTGTTGGAGGCGATCGAAGTCTTGTTTGTTTCGCAATCCATCGAGGAGTTGTTGGAGAACATGGCCTGTCAACAAACATTCCATTTTCCGCGCTGACGTGCGCGCGAAAGGCCAACACAAATGGGTTCATCTCCTCGACCCGTGGGCGTCTAAGCACTAGCGACCAGACCGATGTATCAACGACAATATTCAACGGCTCGTACGATCCTGTTTATAATTCCAACCCTTGCGGAACTTGAACGTTCCTAAAGCTTTCAAGACCTTTCGTTGTTGCCGTCGCTCGATAAACTCATCCAGCGCTTTGGTCACCACCTCCTTCTTGCTTCGACACCCGCCAATCTGTAATGCCTCGTTCAAGAGTCGGTCGTCTATAGCGAGATTTGTCGGCATACCTCCTCCAATGTGTAACACTTACACATAATTTATGCATCATCCTAGGCGATGTCAATAATGGGGAAGACCGTCTGGTGAAGGACTACCAGAGATAAGGTGATTGAGGGTTAACGTAAACGGAGCTTTAGAAGTGAAGATACTTGAGCGCGGCTGCGCAGAGGACGATGAGAATGCCCATCCAGAATGCCACCCGCTGGAAGGGGACCGCTTCTAATTCTTCTTCGGTG
>DATEPO010000308.1:0-8294 GCA_035273145.1 Nitrospiraceae bacterium | reverse complement strand
GATATCTGGAGTCCCTGGGGTGATGCTGAAAAAGGTCCCACTGCGTTCTCGCCTTGCCAACCTCCTCAACGTACACCACGGGAAGGAGCGCGTCTCGGCGCGCTTGAGGTAGGCGGGTGGAATAGGTAGCCTCCGATTTTTCGTCGGCTGCGGCCTTGTTGGATGACCTTTTGAGCATCCCCGAGGCATTCTAGCAATCAGAAGAACCATGCGTTGCGTAATTATTCATTATCATGAAGTGGCGCTGAAGGGGCGTAATCGGTCGTTCTTTGAACAACGGCTGGTGCAGAACCTCCGCATGGCTGTCCGGGATGTGGGCGGGAAGCAGGTCGATGCCTTACAAGGACGTGTCCGTGTTATTTTGTCGCCGGACGCTTTATGGCCGCTCGTGCGAGATCGGATTGCACGAGTCTTCGGCATCGCGAATTTCTCGCTGGCGCAATCGGCTCCATTCGGGGATGACACTGCGCACCTGTTAGATCCATTGAAACACGCCATCGGAGAGGCCATCCCCAATCTAAAGTTCAACACCTTTCGTGTGTCCGCGAAACGATCGGACAAGCGCTTTCCGTTGACCTCGATGGATGTCGAACGTGAGATCGGCGCGCATGTGTGCGAGGTCTCCGGCAAATCAGTCAATCTTCGCCATCCCGACTTAACGGTCCATATCGAGACGCTGATCAAAGACGCCTATTATTTTATGGAACGGGAAGAGGGACCCGGCGGGCTGCCCGTCGGGACGAGCGGGACAGTAGCGTGCCTGCTATCAGGCGGCATCGATTCTCCGGTCGCGGCGTTTCGACTCATGAAACGCGGGTGCACCGCCATCTTCATTCATTTCCATGGCCGCCCCTATGTCTCTCGCGCCTCTGAAGAAAAAGTTCGTGAGCTCGCCGCCCTGCTGACCCGCTACCAATTCCGGTCGCGTTTGTACTTGATCCCTTTCGGAGACATTCAGCGACAAATTGTGGTGGGAGCGCCCGCCGCGTTCAGAATTGTGCTCTATCGACGCATGATGATCCGGATCGCTGAAGAGTTCGCACGACGCGAACGCTGCTGGGCGCTCGTCACCGGCGACAGTTTAGGACAAGTCGCCTCTCAGACCGCGGAAAATCTCAGCGTCGTGGAAGAAGCCGCAGACATGCCGATTCTTCGCCCGCTCATTGGAATGGATAAGATGGAAATTACCGAACAGGCGCAACGCATCGGCACCTTCGAAACGTCGATTGAGCCGGATCAAGACTGCTGTCGTCTCTTTGTCCCGCCTCATCCCAGCACCAGAACCGATATCGATCATCTTCGAAAAATCGAACGCGGCTTCGATCTGATCGCTTTGGTCAAACAAGGCCTCGACGCCGCGGAACTGGTCGAACTGACTTTTCCCGCTTCGTAATGTCTGCCACCACACTTCTCGCCTTAAGGCATGCCGGCCGAAGCCCAGAGAAATACGGCTTGACCCATGCCGATACTGAGCGTAGCATGAGGCATGACGTTTTGAGCCTTGCCGGCTATTCTATTCGCCGCGGACTCCTTTCCCTCTCGCGCGATTGATTCCTCGGTCACTAGAGCTCTCAAGCCCGTCACGACACCGAAGCTGACGTCAGAACGCTGTACGGACAAAGGACTAGAATCCCACTGCCGCCACACACATCATCTAACAACAGTCGAGGTTATTATGTTTAATGAAGACAAATCCAAAGGACTGACCGCAGAGAAACCGTGGACGAGAATCCCCGATGGGACAAAGGTTCGGCACACCAGCGACGGCCATGATGGATGCGATGGCTTTATCGACGGCCTGACCGAGATCGTCAATGGTCCCAAACGCAATCCCGACGGAAAAACCCTCTACCGCCTGAATGTCGGCACGCCACAACGGACACTTGCCGCGGAAGCCGACTTGTTGATCCTGCTTGACCAGGAAGGTCTGGTCCAGGTATCGGGCAAGAGCGTGCTGGAGTACCGCCGGTCCGTGACCGAGCAGCTCCACCATACGTTCGACGAGAGCCGCTTTGCGAAGTGAGATAGATGAAATGATCCATCGTAAGAGGAGCCACTTATGGCGAAGAGGAATATCCATCCAATGCGAATTTCTACGTTCGACGCACTGTGGCGAGAACACAGGGAACGCCGCATCATCACTCCTTCCTCAGTTTAAAACGCGTACTCCCATTCGCTCTACTGACATGCGCTTCGCTCTACTGAATGGACGGTCGGCATGAAGAAGATTTGATCCGGCAAGGACCTGCTCTTCCAGTTGCTCGGTAATCCAACGACGTACCTTTCAAAATCCGTCCCCTCTCCTCAGCACTATCATTCTTAACATCGACCCAGGCGGTCGATGCCGCAAGAGTGAGTATGCTACGATACGGCACAACTTTTATTAAGGTGGAACCATGAAGTTGTGGGTCTTGGGTTCGGCTGGAATCATAGCATTGTGGGTGCTGAGCATCGCCGCCGCGCAGCCTCTTCACGATTCGTCGGCCACAACCGAAACCACGTGCAATTTTGGAATGGCGAAGAATGAGAAGCGCCAAAGCTGCCGGATCCCGATTCCTTCCGGTTGCATAGTAGCCAATTTTCCCGGCACGACAAAGCCGTGGACGAATATTTCAAAAGGCGGCTTGACCACGTGCCGCTTCAATGAAAAAGAAACCGACTGGAAAACACGTATCACCGGGACGTGCAGCAAGTGCACGACCCCTCATTGCTCGGCGAGATTTGCCGTCGTGTTCGATTGTTCAGCCATGCTTCCTCCTCCGACTACCCAGGTCCCTGCGCCTTGAGTTATGACGTTAAACGTTAATCGTCTGAGGCCATTTGCTCTCGGGTTTAACGGTTCGCGAATAACGATGAACGAGCTTCACATGACGCTCACCGACTCGATCAAGCAAGAAGCGACCGCCCTCGGCTTCGACGCGGTCGGCATCAGTCACGTCCCTCCGGCGAGTTGCGCTCCGCTCCCTCTGCTCGATCGGTTACGTGAATGGCTACACCAAGGTTATTGCGGTGCGATGGAGTGGATGGGTCGCAATCCCGAACGCCGGGCTGATCCTCGACGGGTGCTCGCCGGCTGCCGATCCATCATCTCTGTCGGCATGAATTACTACACGGATCGGCGGGCCGATGAAGGACCGGCCCATGGCCGCATTGCGCGATATGCCTGGGGACAGGATTATCACCACGTGATGGGGCCGCGGCTCGACCAGTTGGCTGAGCGTATTCGTCGCTTGGCTCCGAAGGCAGAAACACGTTGGTACGTCGACACGGGTCCCATCATGGAAAAAGCGTGGGCCCAGCAAGCGGGACTCGGCTGGATCGGTAAACATTCCAATCTCGTCTCGACCCGCTTCGGCTCCTGGCTCCTGTTGGGGGAAATTCTCACGACACTAGAGCTGAATCCCGACGAGCCGGCCGTGGATCTCTGTGGATCCTGCACGCTATGCATCCGGGCCTGTCCGACGAGCGCCATCATTGAGCCGTACGTGGTCGATGCCCGCCGCTGCATTTCCTACCTCACCATTGAACTGCCCCGAACCGGCGAGCCCATCGCCGATGATTTCAGCCGCAAACTCGGGAACCGCGTGTTCGGCTGCGACGATTGTCTTGAGGTCTGTCCGTATAACGTACAAGAGACGCCCACGGCCGAATCCGCGTTCCAACCGTCGTCCTACACGCTGGCTCCGGATTTGGAGGAATGCGCGCGCCTCACCGAATCCGAGTTTACGGCTCGCTTCCGCCAGAGTCCCATCAGACGGGCGAAGCATGCCGGCTTTCTTCGCAATGTTACGACCGCCCTCCGGAATGCGAGTGCGGCGGATCACCATCGTCCACGGCGCTAAAGCGGCATCTATTCGTCGTACCCTTGCACCCTTGCGCGGCCTACTCCTATTGACTATAGTCAACAAAGGAAGGACTGTGCACGCAAATGGGGACCCGCTTCTCAGCACTCCAGTCCTCAGCACTAAATTATGCGCCCTGCCACACTCCTCATCATCGAAGACGAAGAGCGCATGCGCCGCCTGCTCGAATTGGTCCTGAAGCAGGAAGGGTATGACCTGCTCTTAGCCGACTCGGGGGAAGAGGGTATTCGCCTCCTGCATCACGGCGGTCGAATCGATCTGATTGTCACCGACCTGCAACTCGGCCACAGCTCCGGGCTCGACGTCCTCGAAGCAGCCACACGAGCGCTGCCCGGTGTCCCGGTCCTCATCATTACGGGCTTCGGAACGATCAAGTCGGCCGTCGAAGCGATGCAGAAGGGCGCCTACGATTACATTTCCAAACCCGTCGATCACGATGAATTGAAGATCGTCATTGCGCGGGCGCTGGAAGCGCGGCGGCTCTCACAAGACTATCATGCGTTGCAGGCGGGTCTTCATGAACGGTTCGGATTTGAGCGGATCGTCGGTCGGTCGAAGTCGCTGGAAGAAGTCAAGCGGCTCGCAAAAGAGGTCGCCGGAACTGATATGACCGTCCTGATCAGCGGCGAAAGCGGGACGGGCAAGGAATTGCTGGCGCGCGCCATTCATTATGCCGGCCCTCGCTCGGCCGGACCGTTGGTGGCAGTCAATTGCGCCGGCATTCCCGAGACCTTGCTGGAATCGGAACTCTTCGGCTACGAGAAGGGCGCCTTTACCGATGCCAAGAAATCGAAACCCGGCCGATTTCAACTCGCCGACCGGGGCACATTGTTCTTGGACGAAATTGGCGAGATGAGTCCGGCGGCGCAGGCCAAACTGCTGCGCGTACTGGAAGATCATACGGTGGAGCCGTTGGGCGGCACACACGGCGTCAAGGTGGATATTCGCGTCATCGGCGCCACGAATCAAGATCTTGCGGACCTCATAAAACAAGGCAAGTTCCGTGAAGACCTGTATTACCGATTGAACGTCTGCCCACTCCATATTCCTTCTCTGCGCGAGCGGCGTGAGGATATTCCCGATCTGCTCGACGCCTTCCTCACGACAACCTGCCGGGAGCGCGGCCTCCGTCTTCGCGGTGTCGCGCCCGACGCGTTGGCCATCTTGCAACGCCATCATTGGCCGGGCAACGTCCGCGAGCTGCATAATGTCGTCGAATGGATCACGATGAGTTGTCGCGAAGGGGACATCAGGCCGGAGCATCTCCCGTCTGCCCTCAGAGCGTCGCCGGAGTCCTCCACGGTGCCCGCGGCATCGCCATCCTCTCCCGTTTCCCTTCTCTCGTTCGGGCTCTCCGTCGAAGAGGTGGAAAAGGCCATGTTGAAGGAAGCGCTGGAGAAGACCGGCGGAAATGTGTCGGAAGCCAGCCGCCTGCTCAAAGTCACGCGCAACACGCTGCGATACCGAATGTCGAAATATCACCTGAGCGATCCTGACGAGAGCCCGGAATGCGGCTGAGGCCCCGCCGCGTCTGCTCCTGTCCTTCTCCTGTCCTTGCTGCCATTTGCTCATTGCCGTTTGCGTTGCGATTTGACTCGCGCTTGACTTTCGTCATGACCGGAGACATGATCGCCATAGCCTTCTAATCAACGTGTCCCCTCCATCCGGATCGTCGGGGCATCATGACACTCTCCCCCAGAACCGGCGGCCTGCAAAAGAAGTTTTTCGTCGCCCTCCTGATCGTCGGCATCGTCCCCGGCATTGTGGCGCTGGTCGCCACCTATCTCTACAGCACGAATAGTGTCAAGCATTCCATCGGAAGCAGCTTCCAGGAAATTGCCAGGTCCACGGCGATCCGGATTTCAGGGGCCGTCGATATGGAAATCGACCGCGCCATGCAATTGGCAGCAGCGCCCGTCTTAGTGCGTCGAATCGTGGAGCTGTCCAACCAGCGCTATGTGGGGAAAAGCGAGGAGGAGATTCAGCAGCTCTTGCGCGAGGGTTATTCTCCCACACTCCTGACTCAACTCAACAGGGGCCGTCTGCCTGTGGTTCAAACCATCAATTACCTCATGGACTGGGCCCATGATGAAGACCATTACGTCCGCGTCATCATCGCCGACAATCACGGGGCCTTGGTCGCCTCGAACGACGTGCACGCGCCCTATCTGAATGGGCGGGAGACCTGGTGGCAGGAAGGGTTCGACAACGGCTTCGACACGGCGTACGTAAGCTCACTGCATCTCGATCCGCAATTAAATGATTATGTGTTTGAAATTTCGGTTCCGATTTCCGGCGAGGATCATGACGAGCCGATCGGCGTGGTCGGCCTTATCTTGAAGCGCAGGGTGCTGATGGATACGATCCTGCCGATCCAAGTCGGTGAGACGGGGCACGGCATGTTACTGGACACGGCAGGGACGCCGCTCGTCTGCCCCGTGCTTCCTCCCACGGAGCATTTGATTCAGCACGTGCTGATTAATCAGTTGGCGCAAGATCATCCTGTCTGGCTCGTCGCCGAAGACGATGCCCACGGCGGCCACAATTCGATCATCGGTGCCGCCCCTGTCCGTTTTTCTTATCGGCTCTCACCACTGAGTCTCGGAGGACACCGCTGGTTCGCCTTTGTACGCCAGCAGCCGGAAGAAACGTACGCGCCCATCTATTCCCTGTTGCTGACGGTCGGCTTGATCGGATTCGGACTCGTCGTCGTCCTTGCCTCGCTGGGGTTCGGGGTCGGATATACCATCGTGAAACCCATCCTCGCGCTCCGGCGAGAAGCCGACACATTGCGACGCGATATGCTGGCGCGGTCGTCCGGCACGCTCCCTGAACCGCCTGCTTCACCCGAACCTTCGGTGGAGATTCGGACAGGCGATGAGATTGAAGATCTTGCCAGGACGTTCACGGCCATGCGCCACACGCTGGAAGAGAGCCTCCATACGATCCACGTCCAGCACGACGAACTGCTCCGCAAAGAGAAGCTGGCCTCGGTGGGCCAATTGCTCGCTGCCTTGGCGCATGATCTACGCAATCCGCTGGGCGTCATTCGCAGTTCCGCGCAACTCGTGCTGGAAGAACAGCAGCCGGATGCCGTGAAGCAGGAGGTGACGCGCTATATCATCGACGAAGTCGACCGCCTTACGCACCGCATCAACGATTTCCTTCGCTACGCCAGGCAGAAACCGCCGGAGTTGAAACCGACTCCGGCGGAGGATTTGGTGCAATCGTCCCTGTGGCAATGGAAAGCGCAAGGCGGACACGAGCACATCACCATAAAGACTCACTTCGACCCGGATCTGCTGATGCTTCATGTCGATCCGGAGCAGGTGAAAGAAGCCTTGGTGAACCTCCTCATCAATGCCCGAGAAGCGATGTCCGGATTCGGAGCATTGACGATTGCCGTTCGAAGCGAGCAGGACGGCGCCATCACGATAGAGATTACCGATACCGGGTGCGGTATCGCTGAAGCGAATGTGATTCGAATCTTTGAGCCGTTCTTTACGACCAAGGAGTATGGAACGGGACTCGGATTGACGAATGTCAAGCGCCTCATCCAAGATAATGGAGGGACGATCAGCGTGCACAGTGAGGCCGGCAAGGGCACTCGATTTACTCTTCGGTTTCCCTCGGAGCCCTTGCCCTCTCAGTTGAATTACCCGCTTGAGTTGGATCGGCAAGCGAGGTAAGATGCCGCGGTTTTGCTGGCTGCAGTACAATTATTGTAGACTTTGTAGACGCGGGAGTCACCAGAGTGTTTTGGGAATCACGGCAAAATAAAGATCGACGCGACCGTCAGTGTTCCTTCTGTGGCAAGCGGGAAAACGTAGTCAAAAGCTTGATCGAAAGCCCCGCCCCCTATCACTGCCAAACCTGCCAGACAGGATCGAGTCTTCTCATCTGTAATGAGTGTGTGCGGCTCTGCAGCACCTTCCTAGCCGAAGGCGCGGGAGGGGCAGGAGGAGCAGGACAAGCCTCGTCGTTACCGCTGAATATCCAGCTTCCGAAGCCGACTGAAATGAAGAGCATCCTGGACCAATATGTCATCGGCCAAGAACGCGCAAAGAAAGTCCTGTCGGTGGCCGTCCATAATCACTATAAGCGTATTCTGAGCCGGCACCGACTGCGGGAAGTGGAATTACAGAAGGGCAACATTCTCATGATCGGTTCTACAGGGACCGGCAAGACGCTTCTCTCGCAGACCCTCGCCAAGATTCTCCACGTGCCCTTCGCCATTGCCGACGCGACCACGCTGACGGAAGCGGGATACGTCGGCGAAGACGTCGAGAACGTCGTCTTGAAACTCCTGCAAGCCGCGGAATTCGATGTAAAAAAAGCCGAGACGGGCATCGTCTACATCGATGAAATCGACAAGATCAGCCGCAAATCGGAGAGCGCGTCCATCACGCGCGACGTCTCCGGCGAAGGTGT
>DATEPO010000307.1:0-6619 GCA_035273145.1 Nitrospiraceae bacterium | reverse complement strand
CTGTCATTTTAGCCATGATACGCATGGCCGCCTAGCCGCATCTGTCCGACATCCTAGGACGCACAACAGCTCCAGCCGTATCCGACAGTGAGCAGCAGATGAAATGGTATGTCCAATTGTCGTTGAGATAGATGTCAAGCCTGTTACAATGCGCGAGGCAATTTCGAGGCGCATATCTACTGGTGGGAAAACATGAAGCCACGAACCGCCGAACGATTTTTACATCGTACTCGTGTTTCATTTTCAGGTATTGAGATTGAGCTCAAAGGAGAGGGAACGCTCTGCGACCTCTCGAAAACCGGATGCCGCATAGAAAGTGACACGCGCCTGTCGGAAGGGACCGAATTGAAGCTTGAAATTTTTCTATCCGACTACGCATGGCCGATGAAAATCGATCGAGCGGTAGTGCGGTGGACAAAAGGCCGCGCGTTTGGCCTTGAACTTGTGAGTTTGCAATCCGCCCAACGGGACCGTCTGACTCGAATCATTATGAAATTTAAGCAGGACATCGGACATTAGGTCTAACGCTTTCCCGGTCCTCCGCTTCCTAATCTTTCCCTTGTTCTTATGGTGAGACGTTTACGCAGACTTGACCCAACACGCCTTGAACAGAGATAAGTACCCTCGCCATGCATGAGACGTCAACAGCGCGAGTCACCTTACAGCGAAATAAAGACCAGCGGATTATCGCAGGGCATCTGTGGCTCTATGCGGGCGAAGTCGGCGGCGTGGACGCCATGCCCGAGGCCGGCGACCTGGTGGATGTCTATACCCACGCAGGTCGGTTCTATGGCCGCGGCCTGTTTAATCCACATTCCAAAATTCGGGTGCGGCTCCTCACGTTCGAGGATGAGCCGATTGACGAGGCCTTTTGGGCCTCACGCTTGAAGAGCGCGGAGGCGCTTCGCCGGCGAGTCGTGACGGGAACGGATGCCTATCGCCTCGTCCACGGAGAAGGCGATCTGCTGCCCGGCCTCGTCGTGGACCGCTATGCGAATCTCCTGGTGATGCAAACGCTCTCGTTTGGAATGGACCGCAGAAAGGACCTGTTCGCTGATTTGCTCGATCAGCAGATCAAGCCCGATGCGATCTATCTGCGCAACGATGCCAAGAGTCGAACATTGGAAGGCTTGCCCATTTCACAGGGGTTTCTCCGGGGCCAGTCGCCGATCCGGCTGGAGATTACCGAGGAGCTCGCCCGGTTCGAGGTTGATGTAGAACGAGGACAAAAGACCGGCTGGTTCTGCGATCAGCGCGAAAATCGCCTGGCCATCGCTTCGATCGCGAACAATGCCGACGTGCTGGAAGTCTTCTGCCATACAGGGGCTTTCGGCATTCATGCCGCATTGCACGGTGCAAGGTCCGTTCTAGGCATGGATGCCAGCGCCGATGCGCTCAGCATGGCGCGCCGCCATGCCGATATGAATGGGGTCGGCGAGCGGTGCGAGTACCGAGAAGCGGACGCTTTCGAAGACCTGCGCAATCTCGCGCGGGCCGGGAGCCGGTATGATCTCGTTATATTGGACCCTCCTGCGTTTGCCCGCAGCAAACATGCAGTCCCGCATGCGCTGGCGGGCTACAAAGAGATCAATGTACAAGCGCTTCGCTTGATTCGCCCAGAGGGATTTCTAGTGACCTGTTCGTGTTCCTATCATGTGAGCGAGCAGAGTCTGTGGCAAACAATATTGAGTGCCTCGCGGGATACCAAGCGGCAACTGAAGCTGGTGGAAAGCCGCTCTCAAGGGCGCGATCATCCCATGTTGGCGGCCATGCCGGAGACCCGCTACCTAAAATGCTTTATTTTTCAAGTTTTCTGAGCGCCCTCAGCAGAATACATTTCCGATTGCCCGGTTGTATTTCTGCACGCATCCTGGCCCTCCTTAGCGTAGTGGAGATGCCGGGGCAATCATTAGGTGTTGTAGGCCTTAGTCTTACATTATGAGAACAACCGCCTGATGCCATGTAAGGGGGAATGTCTCTATCATCCTTTCACATTGACAGCCGAAATAAGGGGGACCCATGTGGAAAAAAGAAGGTGATGCAGCAACCGCAACGAAAGATTTGCCGACGGAAGGGGCTAAGGATGGGGAGATCATTGCCTTTGTCGGCAAGGGCGTCGGCTTTAAAGGCGCGATTACGTACGAGGGCACGGTCCGTATCGATGGCCGGGTGGATGGAGAAATCGAGACCAGTGGAACGTTGATCGTGGGAGAGGAGGCGGTGATTACCGCTAGAGTCCATGCGGGGACCGTTGTGAGCAGGGGGAAAATTACGGGTGATGTCGTGGCCAAAGAGCGCGTGAAGCTGATGGCGCCGGCCATGCTCAATGGCTCGGTCAAGGCCCCGGTATTTTCCATCGAGGAAGGAGTCACCTTTGACGGAACGTGTGAAATGACCGGAGCGGAAGTGCATAATCTCCAGGAAGCGCGCCAGGCCAATCAATCGGCAGCGAATGTCAAACGTATGACCGGCTAACAGGGTAACTGGAGCATCTGTGCTTTCTGCTGGAGAGCCAAGAAGGCACAGTTGCCTCTCACCGTCCGCAGAGCTATTCTTCCACCGGACAATTCACCGTCCATCTGATTGGCTGACTGTGCTGATTGGAGTGTTGCGTCAACTCAGCTTGTATCGAGGGAACCACGCCATCTCTTCTCCGCGCGACGCCGTCGCTCGAACCTCTCGGGCCTATCACGATCATCGGGAGCGTTTTCTCCAGGTGTGGGGGAAGAACCCCTATCGCCGACCGCCTTTATTAGCCGATCTTCTTCGACGTACGCCACGTACGGCGTATCTGCTCGATCTTGGCTGCGGGGCAGGGCAAGATACGAGAGCGATCAGACGCGCCGGCTTTCGCGTGGTCGGACTGGACATCAATCACTCCCTGCTCGACTATGCGCGGCGCCGGAGTCCTCGCCTCACCCTGGTTCAGGCCGATATCCGCAACCTGCCCTATGTGGACGGGGCGTTCGATGGACTATGGGCGGCGGCCTCACTGATTCATCTGCCTAAAATATCTGTTCGCGCAAGCTTTCGACGCCTTGCGGAGTTGACCAAACCCGGAGGCCTCTTTGCCGCGACGTTGGTCCATGGCCGGCACTCAGGCACGCTGCAGACGGGCTGGATTCCAGGCCGATTCATCAGTCGCTGGCAGAAGCAGGAATTAGTCACAGCGCTCGGACGAGCGGGATGGGAGATGCTGGAACTGAAAATGGTCTCTGGCCAGGAGCGGAAGGGACGGTGGCTGAACCTCCTCGCACGCCGTCCCACCTAAATACCAAATTCTTGGATGCTCCCCATACTGAACTTAATTTCGACGTGAACACTGAAGCCCCGCCATCACACCACGCCCGGTCCGGCCTGTCCTAAGCTGCGCGATGGGCTGCCGCCTTCTGGTGGTACTCGGCAAACAGCTCAATCATGGCGCGATTAAAGGCTGGAATGTCTTGCGGCTTGCGGCTGCTCACCCAGTTGCGATCACGAATCACTTCTCGGTCCTCCCAAATTCCACCGGCATTGCGGATGTCATCTTGAATCGTATGGTAACTCGTGAGCGTCCGTCCTCGAACGAGCCCGGATGACACCAGGAGCCATGGACCATGACAAATTACGGCGATCGGCTTGTGTTGCTGGTCCATGCCTTGTATGAAGGCTTGGGCCTTCGTGACGACGCGTAAGGCATCGGCATTGAGCGCCCCGCCTGGAAGCAACGCTGCGTCAAACCGGTCTGGATCGGCTTGATCCAGCGTTTGGTTCACCGGAATCTTTTCGCTTTTGTCGGCATGGCGCATGCCCTGAATGTCGCCCCCATGAGGCGCAAGAATCGTGGTGACGGCACCGGCTTCTTCCAGGGCTCTTTTCGGCTCGGTCAGTTCGGCTTGTTCGAACCCATTGGTAGCAAGAATCGCCACATGCATTCCTTTGATATTCTCTTCAGCCATGTTCCTCCTCCTTTTCTCGTTATCAGATGCATTGTGCAGCCATCGTTATGCAAAGATCTATCGGTTACGCTGAGTCACGCGCTTGGAAAAGCTCCAGACGTAAGGCGAGGGCAACGCTTACGAAATTGGGCCCCTTTCCCTGGGGAAGAACATGGTTATGTATGTGTCTACACCGGCAATGCTCATTGAATTTTGAGGTGACATGTGGACAATACAAAAGAGAATGCAATCGTTTCAACACTTCCGGTCATTCCCATTAAGCGGTCGGTTCTGTTTCCTGGAGTGATGCTGCCGATCACCGTCGGCCGGTCCCGCTCGGTAGCGGCGTTGGACGCCGCATTGAAGACCGAAGAGAAGACCGTGGTCGTCGTGGCGCAACGGCGCTCCGATCAAGAGGAGCCTGGCGTCGACGATCTGTTCACGATCGGAACCAAGGCGGTAATCAAGCAAACAGTCCGTACGCCCGAAGGCCTGGTCCAAGCTTTGTTGCAGGGGCTTGAGCGAGTGGTCTTGCTCAAGGTGGAACAGAGCGAACCGTTCCTCAACGTCCGCACGCGGCAAGTCTCCGCATCGTTCGATTCCGGCACAGAGATCGATGCCTTGCGCCGGGCGATCCTCGACAAGATCGACGAATTGCCCGAACTCCTTCAGTCGCCAGGAATCCGGGAGGTAGTCCAGGCCTTGCACGCGGAACGAGATCCGGCTGCATTGGGGTATCGAGTGGCCTCACTTCTCAATCTCACCGTGGAGGCCGAACAGGCGTTGCTGGAAGCCGTGACGCAGGACGATCTGCTTCGGCGACTGTATGCCGCGTTGGCGCATGAAGTGCAGGTGCTGCAGTTGCGCAATAAGATCGCGAACGATGCGCAAGCGGAGATCGGGAAGTCCCAGCGCGAGTATGTGCTTCGTCAACAGCTCAAGGCGATCCAGCAGGAACTCGGCGAAGGCGACGGGGACAACAGCGAACTGGCCCATCTCAAAGATCAGATCGAGCGCGCCGATTTGCCCGAACCTGTCCGCAAAGAAGCCGACCGTGAATTAGCGCGACTCGATAAAACGCCGGCGGCTTCGCCGGAGCATCAGGTCATTCGAAACTATCTGGAGTTGGTGCTGGAATTGCCCTGGAAGAAGTCCTCGGCGGACCAGTTGGATCTGACGCGCGTGCGACAGGTTCTGGACGAAGATCATTACGGCATTCAGGAGGTCAAGGAACGGATTGTCGAACACTTGGCGGTCCTGAAACTGAATCCGTCGGCCAAGGCGCCTATCCTCTGTCTCGTCGGGCCTCCCGGCGTCGGGAAAACGAGTCTGGGACAATCGATCGCCCGCGCCATGGGTCGAACATTCGAGCGCATGAGCTTGGGCGGCGTGCATGACGAATCGGAACTCCGAGGGCACCGCCGCACCTATATCGGCGCGATGCCTGGACGACTCATTCAGGCCATGCGCCGGGCTGGGGTTAATAATCCGGTGCTCATGTTGGACGAAGTGGATAAGTTGGGCCGAGATTTTCGCGGTGATCCGGCTGCTGCGCTTCTGGAGGTGCTCGATCCTGCGCAGAACCATACGTTCCGGGATAATTACCTGGATCTTCCATTCGATCTGTCACAGGTGTTTTTTGTCACAACAGCAAACGCGCTGCATCCCATTCCCCAACCGCTTCTCGACCGGATGGAAGTCATTCGGTTGCCGGGGTATAGCGAGCATGAAAAGCTAGAGATCGCCAAGCGTTACCTCTGGCCTCGACGTCTGAAGGAGGCTGGTCTCACGGTTGAACACGTTCATCTTGGACCGGAGACGTTGAAAGACATCATCAGCCGATACACGCGAGAGGCCGGCGTGCGGCAGCTTGAGCAAATGCTTGGGAGGGTGACGCGGAAGGTCGCAGTGAAACTCGCCGAGAACGGGCAGGAAACAGCACCGATGACTATCTCTCGGGAGCAGCTCAGCGATTGGCTGGGGACTGAACGGTTCCTGCCTGAAGAAGCACGGAAGGCGCTTCCGGTCGGTGTCGCGACAGGCTTAGCGTGGACGGAAACCGGCGGCGACGTGCTGTATATTGAAACTTCGCTGTTGCCGGGTGGAACGGGGCTTACCTTGACCGGACAATTGGGCGATGTGATGCAGGAATCGGCTCAGGCGGCTCGCAGTTATCTGTGGTCGCATGCCGAAAAGCTCGGGATCGATGTGGTCCGCTTTAAACGAAACGGTGTGCACATCCATGTGCCGTCCGGTGCTATCCCAAAAGATGGACCGTCGGCCGGCATCACAATGGCCACCGCATTGGCCTCGCTGTATCTCGGGTTGCCGGTCCATCAAGATATGGCGATGACCGGCGAGATCAGTTTGAGCGGCCTCGTGCTTCCGATCGGCGGCATCAAAGAAAAAGTGCTGGCAGCCCGCCGGGCAGGAATCACGCGAGTGATCGTACCGAAAGCCAACCAAAAAGACCTTCAGGAGGTTCCTGAGGAGGTCCGTGCGGAAATGACCTTCGTCTTGGTTGAGACGATCGATGATGTACTGCCGGCGGCACTTCGCGGGTGGGAGGAAGAGAGCGCAGCGCCTCCCGTCTTAGAAATGGTATGCGGGTAAATCACCTTGCTAACAACCCGCACTTGATGACCGGCCGGGACGCAAAAGCGTCCCGGCTTCGGTGTAAGGTCCCTTCCCCTCACATCTCA
>DATEPO010000306.1:0-3092 GCA_035273145.1 Nitrospiraceae bacterium | reverse complement strand
GTGGTGTTGCACGCTCTCGACGGTGATCGAGCCGCCATGGCATTTGACCAGTTCCTGCACAAGCGCCAATCCAATTCCTGATCCTTCATGCGTGCGACCCTGCGCGCCGTGGATGCGATGAAAGCGGGTAAAGATCTTGGGTAACTCATCTGCCGGGATGCCGATGCCTGTGTCGCGCACGCGCAGTTGCACGTTGCCGTCGCGCTCTTGAAGCGAGACGACGATCTCGCCCTCGAACGTATACTTAAAGGCATTCGATACCAGGTTGAGGACAATCTTTTCCCACATGTCATGATCCACGTACACCGGCGCGGAGAGCGGCGGACAGCGCACGATCAATTGCATGTGCGCTCGCTCAACGGCGGACCGAAACACGCTCGCCAAATCCGTGGTCAGCGCCGCAAGATCCGTCGGCTCGTAGCAGGCATCGACGCGGCCCGCTTCAATTCGGGAGAAGTCCAACAGCGTGTTGACCAACTTAAGGAGGCGTATGCTATTGCGATAGACTGGCCCAAGCTGGTCTCGCACTGCGGCCGTCACAGACTCGGATGAGTCTTGTAAGATATCCTCCAGAGGCCCCAGCATGAGAGTCAACGGCGTGCGGAACTCATGACTCACATTATTGAAAAAGGCTGTCTTCGTCCGGTCGAGCTCGACCAAGGCTTCAGCCCGTGCGCGCTCGTGCTCATAGGCCCTCGCGTTGGCGATCGTCGTCGCAATATGCCCCGCCAATAAATCAAAAAAGGTGCGATGCTCTCCCTCCAGCTTGCGACAGGGATTCACGCCACAAATGAGAACCCCGGCCAGTCGGTCTTGCCCCGGAGCTTGGAGGGGAAGGGCCTTCGCCTGGCGAGGGGGAACAGGCCAGGGGCCGCTCGGTAAGGCGCCAAGGCCCGTCGGCAGCTCACTCACTTCACGCACCTTTCCGTCCTGCAACACCTCGGCAAAAGGCCAGACGATATCGGATTCAGTCGTCGTCATCTTCACAACCGCGGGACTTGCCACGTGGCCCGGCTCAAGGGCTGTCCATCCTTTCAAGTGCAGCATCTCTGCCTTCTCGTCTAGCAGATACAACAGTGCGAACGGAACATCGGATGGATTGTCGGCCAGCGTGCGCATAGACATCACACACGCCTCATCCGCACTTTTGGCACGGGACGCTTGGGCGCCTAGGTCGCGGAGTGTGCGCAACCGTCGTTCGCCGAGCACGCGTGCCGTCGTTTCGCTGACCGCGGCAAACGCTCCACCGACCGACCCATTTTCAAGCCAGACCGGGCTGTACGAATAAGTAAAATACGCTTCTTCCAGATAGCCGTCTCGTTCCAGCATCAACAGCCCATCGTCTTGCCACGTGGCCCGGCCCGTCTGTAAGACGCTATTGAGCATGGGGCCAATAATGTGCCAAATCTCTGGCCAGACTTCTCGGCCCGGGCGCGCCAGTGATGGATGTTTCCCGCCGAGCACCGGACGCCAGGCATCGTTATAGAGCAGGAGGAGATCAGGTCCCCACCAGAGGAGCATGGGGAAACGAGACGCTAAACAAATGCTGACGGCCGTCTTGAGACTTTGCGGCCAGTCCGACACAGGTCCAAAAGGACTGCGTTCCCACGGATAGGCACGCATCAAGGTGGCCATCTCTCCATCGCCGACGAACACTTGGTCCATCAACGCTCGTCCCATGTCCTTACCGTCCCGAGATCCAACACTGTACTTCCGCCGCTTGGGTATGGTGAAGCATGAGAGGCCACCGGATTTGTCGGGGTGCTGAAGTTTATGGACAGTCCAGGACAGTGCGCATGGTGTTCGCTAGGCCTGGCCTTGGCCGTGGGAACCGCGCTGCGCCAGTGCTCGTTGTAACGATACCATGAAGGTCTCACGGTCAAGCGGCTTCGGAATAAATGCAAAAGCCCCAAGCTCATCGGCTTCGGCTCGTAAGACCTGATCGCCATGTCCCGTAATAATTAAAATGGGAGTTGCAGGTTGAATCACCCGGAGCTTCGTGATGAGGGTGAGTCCGTCCATATGGGGCATCTTTAGGTCCGTGACAATGACGTCAAACTGCGTGACCGCCGCCATCGTGAGCGCGTGCGCACCGGAACCACACGTCATGACTCGCGCATTTGGCATTCGCAAATCGATCAGATCGGCGAGCGTGTCGAGCAGCATCGGATCATCGTCGACAAGAAGAATAGTAGGGTGCGTGGCATCAAGGCTGGGAGCCTCTCCGCGTGGGGCGGGCCTTCCTTGATCGCCGTCGTGTCGACCGGCTTCGCTGACGAAGATCCAAGGTTGCCTGCGCCACACAGCACACTCGTGAATCGGTGTTCTTGAGGAGCGCCAGGTATCATGCCGTGTTACCCGCTGGATGATAAGGGAAGCTTGGCGCACCATGTGTGTATGATGAAGAGGACGACAGGCAAAAAGAGAGTGCCGAGCAGGCATATGGACGTGAAATCTAAAACATTCCGATCGCGTTGTAAGTAGTCGCAAGTGCTACGGTGATGTACGTAACGCGAGACAAGAACCGCAGTTCACCCCGCCGCATGGCGGCGGCTTGGCGATTTTGCAGATACGGTCATGAGCCGTGGCGGTCTAACGCAGCGGCCGCACCTGCCCCCATTCCTCATCCGAGCGGTCTGACCGATTTTTAAGAAACACCTGGACCAATTGCTCTGCTCTGCGCGCATCGCCGTCATGCACCATCACGATACATCCCACGGACGGCAGACCTGGGTACAGACTTCCGAAATGCTCGTTCTGAACAAAATATCGAATACGATTCGCATCGAGCAGGCTCTTGATAAAGGCCAGCTCGCCCTGATCGTGCGGTTCTAATAATCTCACCATCACGGCGCTCCAAGAAATGAGAGCATTAGTGGGCAGACGCGACGGCGAGCTGCCGATCTAATTCGCTGAGAAACCCGCGAATTCGACGGGCATTCTGGCCAAAGTCGCCTCGTCCGACTCGCGAAGCTGAGCGAACCTCCACCACTGTTGTCCCTTCGCGACTCACTACACGAACGCGAACGTCGTCCACAAAACGCCAGAGAGCGGTTCGCGATTCCGCTTGAATTTCTCCTTGTCTCTCATCA
>DATEPO010000305.1:0-3147 GCA_035273145.1 Nitrospiraceae bacterium | reverse complement strand
GTGGGCGGTAAAATGTGACTTTTTTCAGCGTGCCGCTAGGAGCTAGTCGGCGTATTGAGGAACCGGCACCTTCTTTGTTTTTGACGGCGGCGGCGGTCGTAAAGCGAACTCTCGGGAAAACGGATTCATGATCGGTTCATGTGTCAACCGCTGGCGTTCCCGAACCAGTTGCACGCTTTGCGCGCTGACTTCCATGCGATCGATCGGGGTCTGCAGCGTTAAATAATCCGGCAGTCCTTGCAACGAGAAAATTTGGAAGGCCAGTGTCCAATCAAGTGAATCTTTATTGGGCTGGCGCACGATCGTTCTCGCCTCGGGTGACGGCGCTCCTTTGAAGAGCAGGACCCAGATGTTGGACCGAAAGGCCGGGGCGGTCGCGGCTTGCTCAGGATGAAATTCAGGGACGAGCGTAGGAAGTTTTTCAATCGGGACCGACGGCGTGAACTCAATGTCCACTAGACTGACATGGAGCGTAGGGTTGTCACTCATGTCGTTCGGATCGATCACATAGCCGAACGAGTACCTGACGTTGATCCCATCTCGCGTATACGTATAGACATCCTCTCCATTTTGCGGTGCGATCAGCTTTTTATAATAGTTTTCCCAATCGTTGAAGGCATAGTAATTGAACACCCGTAACGCGGCTTTGCGATCGCGGACGGATTTCGGAGGGCCAAGCTTCGCGCGCAACTCCTCTTGCGTGAGGCCTAAGTAGCCGTCATCAAAAAATGCCTCTGCAGAGGCCGATCGGGGAATAATAGCGATCACGAGGAATACAAGCAGTGTGGCGTTCAGGGCAAGAAGAAGAGAGACGCGAGGTGTCAATGGAGGCTCCTGACAATGCTCCATCGTATCGGCGGGTTCGCACCTTGTCAAGAATCCCGTCGGTTCGCGATCGCCTTGCCTGACCGGCTCTTCTCCAAGTATAGTGACACGATTTCGTTCGCAGCATAGGGACAGTATAGAGAGCACTATCTTATGAAGAGTAACGGCGCACAATTCGAACAACTTCTTTGCGAGCGAATCGTCATCATTGACGGCGCAATGGGCACAATGATTCAGGGCTATCACCTGGACGAGGCGGGCTATCGCGGACGGGAGTTTGCCGGTCATGCGCATGATCTGAAGGGATGCAATGATCTGTTGTGCATCACTAAGCCGGATTTGATTCAACAGATCCATGAACAGTTTTTGGAAGCCGGAGCCGATCTCATCGAAACGAATACGTTTAACTCCACCTCGATCTCGATGGCCGATTACAAACTGGAAGATCAGGTGTATCAGCTTAACTTGGCGGGAGCTACCGTTGCCCGCCGTGCTGTGGACCGTGTCATGACGAAAGATCCGAGGCGGCCTCGCTTCGTGGCAGGCGCCATGGGACCCACCAATCGGACAGCGTCGCTGTCGCCTGACGTCAATAACCCGGCCTTCCGCGCGGTGACATACGACCAGCTTGTCGAGGCCTATACGGAACAGGCGCGCGGACTCCTGGATGGCGGCGTCGATGTGCTGTTGGTCGAGACGGTGTTCGATTCGTTGAATTCAAAAGCCGCGCTCTTTGCGATCGATCGCTACTTTGAACAAATTGGCCGACGTGTGCCGGTGATGGTCTCATTCACGATTACACAGCGGGGGAATAACCGGACGCTGTCCGGGCAGACGGTCGAAGCCTATTGGAATTCCATTTCGCACATGCCGCTGCTCAGCGTCGGTATCAATTGTGCGCTCGGCGCGAGGGAAATGCGGCCGCACATCGAAGAGCTGTCGATGATCGCGCCGGTCTATCTGAGTTGCTATCCCAATGCCGGTTTGCCCAACGCCTTCGGCGGGTTCGATGAAACGCCCGAAATGATGGCGGGCGATCTCCGCGAGTTTGCCGAGAACGGCTGGCTGAATATTGTCGGTGGCTGCTGTGGTACCACACCGGCCTATATCAAGGCTATTGCCGATGTCGTGCGCGATTTCAAGCCGAGGCAGCCGGCCCAGCCGAAACCCTATACGCGGTTGGCCGGACTGGAGCCTCTGACCATCAGGCCGGACACGAATTTTCTCAATATCGGCGAGCGCACGAATGTCACAGGCTCTCCTAAATTTGCGAAGCTCATCCTGAGCGGTGATTATGAGAGTGCGCTGACCGTCGCGCGACAGCAAGTGGATGGCGGGGCGCAGGTCATTGATGTCAATATGGATGAAGGCCTGTTGGATTCCGAGCATGCGATGGTGACCTTTCTCAACCTGATCGCCTCTGAGCCCGATATCGCTCGGGTCCCGGTCATGATCGACAGCTCCAAATGGTCGGTGATCGAGGCCGGGCTCAAATGCGTACAAGGGAAGCCCATCGTCAATTCGATCAGCTTGAAGGAAGGCGAGGAGGCCTTTCGACATCATGCCCGGTTAGTACGGCGGTATGGCGCCGCCATGGTGGTAATGGCCTTCGACGAACAAGGGCAGGCGGATACGCTGGAGCGCAAGATTCAGATCTGCCAACGGGCATACCGCATCTTGACCGAAGAAGTCGGCTGCTCAGCACAGGACATTATTTTCGATCCGAATATTCTGACCGTGGCGACCGGGATCGAAGAGCACAACAACTATGCCGTGAACTTTATCGAAGCGACCCGCTGGATCAAGGCCAACCTTCCGCTCTGTAAGGTCAGTGGGGGAGTCAGCAACATTTCATTCTCCTTCCGCGGCAACAATGTCGTGCGAGAGGCGATGCACTCCGCGTTTCTCTATCATGCCATCAAGGCCGGGTTGGATATGGGGATTGTCAATGCCGGGCAACTGGCGGTGTACGAAGAAATTCCCAAAGACTTGCTGGAACTGGTGGAAGATGTCCTCCTGAATCGACGTGCTGACGCCACCGAGCGACTGGTCACGTTTGCCGATTCGGTCAAACAAAAAGCAAAGACGGTGGAAGAGCAGGACGCCTGGCGAGCAGGCACGGTGGAGGAGCGGCTTTCCCACGCGCTAGTCAAAGGCATTGTCGACTTTATCGAGTCGGATGTCGAAGAGGCGCGTCAGAAATACCCGAAGCCGCTTGAGGTGATCGAAGGGCCGTTGATGGCCGGAATGGAAATCGTCGGGGATCTCTTCGGCGCCGGTAAAATGTTTTTGCCCCAAGTCGTCAAGAGCGCGCGCGTGATG
>DATEPO010000304.1:0-9337 GCA_035273145.1 Nitrospiraceae bacterium | reverse complement strand
ATAACCCGGATCTTGATTCAGCCCGCTGTTGAGCACCGGTGAGATGAAGTCCGCCCCTTTGAATCCGCTGAAAGACGCATGGCCCGTCTCCGTGAAGGAACAACCGGATGCGCACCCATCCGGGCCGCTCTGATTGACCGTGGCGTTATAACTGAAATCGGCCAGGCCGGCGGTGAAGGATGCCTGCGGAGCCCCGATCGCCGACGGGTTCACCTGAAAGGTGTCCGCCCATGCGGGCGTCGTGATAAAAGCCAGCGCGCTGACGGCTAGCCCAGTTCGGACCCATACTAATAACATTGTTCGACCTCCTTGTTGATTGAGTTATGAGTGCTACGGCTCACAGTATACATAAGCAATCCTAGTACAATATACTAATACATCGACATTCTATGGGCTTAGACTCTTGACGCGCGAAGCCCTCCACCATGCTGTCAAGATGGCTTGCGGGGGAAGATGATGTAATACCGTTGTAGGAGTAATAGTACCTAGCGATTACTAAAGGACTGGAAAAGACTTAGCAGCACCATTCGCGACCTGCGGGAAGGATTATTGCTGTCGTGTTTTCCGTCATGCTGACTCCAAGTGAGGGAAGCGGAAGAAATTGTTCTGGAGAATTCGCGGCCGCACGTCGTTTTATAATGATCCTACACCTCACGTTTTCCTAAGGAACGCTCCTCCTTCTGCGTCGCTTCCTTTTCTAACTGCGACATCTGCCGTAGCAAGGGTACACCTCAATGGCGTCGGCAGTCTGGAGAGCCTCCCAGGAAAAGCCGACGGGCCGTAAAATATCCGAGCCGGATATCATCAGTTCACGAGGTTCCTCGCTAAAGCCGAGAGCGACACGTCCCACAGATTGGTACCGGACGGCATACACCGACGCTCAAAACTCGGTGTGATTTGATATTCTAAGACTCCTGTCGTCCCGACACAGCCGCCCGGTGCGCGATCATGACGCAGAGCCACGCCTGCTCTCTCCGTGTCATTTGCCGCCGTCCATCTGTTGCGGTTGAGTCTGATGGTCAGATTGTCGCGGTTCTATCTTCCATGCATTTGATGAAAGACAGGCTTCATAACGAATGTCATGGAGGCCAAGGGAAATTGCAAAACGGACGGCAAGAGTTTCTGTGAGAAGGTCGTCCTTTAGAGGACCGTGGTGAAGAGCCTGACGCTAATCAACAGGAGGAAGCGGAATCCCTGATGCACCGGAAGCTACGTCGATCGCCGTGGGAAGTGTATCCGTTACTGAGCCAGGAGTTTCGGCGGGTTCCGATGCTGTATGAGCGGCTGCCTTATCAGGTGCCACATTCAGCTCCGCGCGCGCTTCAGCCGCCAAGTCTTTGACGCCTTCAGTCGCATGAGCCACTCCATCGGCAACGCTGTCGTACACTACGATCCCAACTTTGACCAATTCCTTTGTGACATTCCACAACGCAGACAGCAATGTTTCCATAACTCCACCGAAACAAGAAGGCCATTCCGATTTACATACTCACGAGACTAGATACACGGTATCGTACCAAGGCCTTACGATCCAGCGTATAGGCTGCACACACGGAGATCTGTAGGAACCGAAGGAGACTGGGCGAGCGTGAGCACACTTGGCGTGGGACGTGTCTATGAACTAGGTGGTGGGATGAGTAAACAGGGGAGCGCCGCGTTGTTGAGGAAGGAGAAACCGGAGGATAAAGGTGCTGCCGTGCCCGACCTCGCTCGACAAGACAATGTCACCGCCATGCGCAAGCATGATTTTTTTCGCCAGGCTCAGGCCCAATCCATAGCCGCCCGTCGTCCGTGTTCTCGATTTGTCTACCCGGTAAAACGGTTCAAAAATCTTGGCCTGTTCATTCAGAGGAATACCGGGGCCATAATCTCGTATGGAGACGTGAACCATGACCGTCTGCACGTCGATCCGCACCTCGATGGGTCCTGCTTCCGGCGCGGTGTGTTTGAAGGCATTATCGAGGATATTGCGCACGGCCATGCGAACCCGCTGAGAGTCCAGTTTCACGGTGACACTCGCCGGGGCAGCGACCAATTTCACGCCGGGCTTCTGCCCACCGCACATCTCCACAAGGTCACGCACCAATGGCACGAGATCGGTGTCGGCTAAGGTGATCCCACCATAGAGGCTGTCCAGTCGCTCTGATTCGAGCAGTTCCGCGACCATGGCTTCCACCTCACGGACTTCCTGCTGAATCCTGTTTTTCATGATTTCGTCCGGCACAAATTCAAGCGCCACCTTGATTCGTGTCAACGGGGACCGCAATTCGTGACTGACATCCAAGAGCAGCCGATCACGCGCATGTAGCATTTGTTGGATTCGTCGCACCATGTCGTTCAACGCAAGGGTCAACTGTCCCAATTCATCGGCGGATCGGTTCGGGACATGATGATCGAGATTGCCTTTCGCTATTTCGGCTACACCACGCGTGAGCCAACCGAGGGGACGGAACAGCCGGCGGACGAGCAGATAATTGCCGATCAGGATCAGCGCGATCACACCGATCAGGAGCGCGACACTTTCCAGATCCAGTCCAGGCGGCTCGGGAAAAAAGAAGAGGTATCGTGTCTCACCGCGGGCCATGATGACGAACCGGCGTCCTCGATACTTTCCAGTCTGCATATCCGGGGCGGCATGGGCAGGGTGTGCGTTCAAGGCTGAAGTGGCAGGCAAGTCGGTCTCTGTGGCCCAGGTTCCTTCGGCGCCTTCGAGGCGAATCTGAAGCCCCAGCTCTCGTGCAAGCCGAAGAGCACGGCCTCTGTCGGGAGGATGGCCGATTTCTTCAACGATGGAAGCGAGATGGTGCGCCATCATCTTGCTCTTCGTCTGTTTGACCATCATCTCATTGTGGAAGACGAAACGGTTATACCCGCTGACGGCACACGCCAACGCGAGCATGGTCGCCGCATAAATGAGGAAGAGCTTGATGAAGATAGAGCGTTGAACGAACTGCTTCACCCTGAAATGATGCTTACGCACCGGAGGGCTCCGGTTTGGCTGATTCGGGCGTCGGGAGAAAAAGGTATCCTGTGCCCCACACGGTTTTAAAGTAGCGTGGTTGCTTCGCGTCATCATGAAGCTTATGACGTAAACGGCTGACCGCTACATCGATCGAACGGTTATACGCATCCCAGTCGACTCCTCGCAGGCGTTCCATGATCTGGTCGCGGCTCAAGACTGTTCCAGGATGAGTGACAAACAGAGCGAGGAGTTCGAATTCAGTCGTCGTGAGGTCGAGCAGGGCGCCACCCACCCAGGCAGTGCGACGGCGCAGATCGACGGTTAAGGCGCCGGCAACGATTCGTTCCGCCGTGGATGCAGAGAGGCGCGTCTCTCTGCTCCGTCGCAGTACCGTTTGAATCCTGGCCACCAACTCGCGTGGTTCAAAAGGCTTGGGCAGATAATCGTCGGCGCCCAGCTCTAAACCGGCCACTCGATCGGTCAGTTCGCCTCGGGCCGTCAGCATGATGATCGGCACCGATGATTTATGGCGAATCTCGCGGCACACCGTAAAGCCGTCTCGGCCAGGCAACATGAGATCGAGAATGATGAGCGCCGGTGAACGGGTTCTCAGAAGGGCCAATCCTTCGTCGGGATGGGTCGCCGTAAGCACCTCCATCCCGAATTGATGCAGATAGGAGACGAGTAAATCGTTCAACTTGTGATCGTCATCGATTACGAGAATTGTGCTCACGCCTGTTTACCAAGGCTGTCTGAGATGACACGGAAGAGAGGAACAGTGCCACATGAAGCTTCGACCTCCATCCGCATAATCAGGCCTAATCAAGGAATGCCGTGTTTTGGAGGTGTCGGAATCACACCGGAGGGGAGCGGCTCTCGGGCGCGTCCGGGCCGGCACAACTTGCCATCGCAAGCAGGGTCAGCGTTATGGCGATTTCTCTGCGAGAGCGAGATACCATGATTCATCCTTAGTGGTCACCGTAGCGGCGCTGCCGGCGTGGGGACATGCAGCGCCGCCGGTGTTTCGTATGTGGTTCGCTATTGATGTCCTACGGCCGGCGATCGCCCATCGCAACTTCTTCCTGCTCATTGTCGCCACCAGAAGACTCGGATAGGCGTTCAGATCGCTTTTCATCCATCGAGCACCGATCCTTTCCATGAAGATCCCGCAATTTCTTCAATTGCTCCGGTGTCAGCACGCCACGTGCATCTTGAAACGCTTTGAAAGAGGCAATGCGAGCATCCGCCTTCAGGCCGTAGAGTTTCCGAATGGCGCCCTCGACATCGCCGCCAGCTGCCTGCATGTCCTGTTGATGGAAGAGTTGGTGCATATCGATCTCGGCCAGCTCCACCTCCGCTCGTTTCTTCACCTCGTCTTTTTTGAAATTGAGGCCGATGCTCCGCAATTTCGTGTTTTGATCATCCGAAAGACCCAAGGCTTCCTTCGCCTTGAGGATGTGCCAAATAAATTCCGCGGCATCCGGCCGCCCATGGCCATGCCCTTTATGACCATGACCTTTATGTCCAGGACCATCGGCCCAGCTCATCGTACTGGAAGCTGCCGTCCAAGCGATTCCCAGCACTACTACGACGCTCACGAAGAACGCTTTTCGTATCGTCTCGCCCTTCATCGTCAACCTCCCTCTCATGGTGTTGAATAAACATTGATGAAGCCTACGTTACCAAAAAATTCCTATGAGATGCTTTTCTCTTGTGTAACACTTTGTAACAAAGTATTCGCCCGCCGCGCTGATATGACTCCTTCACAAGCTGAGTCCCTCTCGTCTCGAATGGTCCGTTCAGCCGCCCTCAGTAACATCTTTTTCTAAAGGGACTAGGAATATTTTGCCGTATCCGATCCGTGTGAAGATTGAGAGCTCCGTGGGGTAAAAAGCCGTCTTCCCGGCGACTGCCGGCATGCATGGATGTAGATAAACTGCGAAGCTCCAGTTGATCTGGCCCAGAACACCGGCACGTCGGATATCTGTGGTGACTTGCAGGAGTCCCACTGCAGTTTCGATAGCTACCTGAGCGACCGGGGTGGTGAATAATTCAGTTAGAGCGACCGGCAGGCGATCTTAAGAGCACCGGCGAAAGGATTCTCGATAGCACCGCGACGGTGTTATTGAGTAAATGGATCTTAACTAGCCGTGGGTGTGCCTAAGAAGTTCAAGAGGGACGTGGAGAAGAGCGTGTTGAGTGCTTTGGCGGAGGCTTGATACGTCGTTTGATATTGGCTTAGTTGTGTGATTGCGGTCGCCAAATCTACGTCCTGGTCTTTAGAGAGCGCCGCTTGTAGCGTTGTACTGGCATCCGTTAAGGCCGTTTGCGTGGTACCTAACCGATTTTCCAGTGCCCCAACCTGTCCCTGCGCATTTGCGACTTGCGAGATGGCTTGATCCATGTCGCCGATACCCGTTTGAATGCCGCTGGCATTATTGGACCCAAGCGCAGCCAGCAAATTGGCGATAGAGCCAAAGATGTCCGTGGTTGGGCCGCCAAATATCTGGCTTCCGGGAATCATGACTTGAATCGTTTCGTTCTGTCCGACGGCAATCGACTGTGTCTCGGCATTTCCGCTATACGTAACCGTATCTCCCGACGTCACAGTATAGGGTTGTATATCCGTTTTGGTGCCGGCAAAAATGGATTGTCCATCGGCTTGCGTATTGGCCAACGCCACAAGCTGTCGGTCGATGTCGCGCACTTCTGTCGCAGCGGTGAGGCGATCATTGGCGGTACTGGTTCCACTGGCCGCCGCCACCGCCAGCTCTTTCACACGGCTCAGTAAGTTACTCACTTGGCTTAGCGTACTATCGGCCATGTCCAGACGCGAGGTTCCTCGATCGATATTGCGCAGCCATTGAGCGGTCTGAGAAAGACTGGACTTGGTGCTCACAATCCGTCCGAAGGCCTCCGGGTCGTCGGACGGTGTGTTGACACGCTTGCCGGTCGATACTTGCTGTTGCGCCGTGAGCAAATTCCGGCTGACCTGCTGAAAATTTGAGAGTAAGAGCTGATACGTTTGCTGGTCAGTCACCCGCATGGCCCCCTCCATTTATTGCTTTAACGAGAGTATGGTCTGCATTAGTGTATCAGCAGTCGTCACAATTCGTGAGGCCGCCTCGAAAGCTCGTTGATATTGCATCATATTAATGAGTTCTTGATCCATGGAGACCCCGGACACTTCCGCTCGGTGTGCTTGAAGTTGGTCATCCAGTATTTGTTGTGCGTTCAGATTCTGCGTGGCCTGGTCGGCTTGCGAGCCGATCGAGGCCGCCGTGGATTGATAGTACCCGCTGAAGGTCATACTAGAGAGCCCCGATACGGTTGTCGTCTGTAGATTCACCAGGGCCAAGGCATTCACATTATTGCCGGGTATGCCGGCCGCAGTGCTGGAGGCGGCAATCTTCCGGCCATCGGTAATCGCGACGGCCATCGTGGAAGCCGTCGTACCGCCGGCAAGAAAGAAGTCGACCCCGGTTGAGCCGTCCAGACCAAAGCCGGCTTGGTGCTGTGTGTTGACTTGAGTCACGACTTGTTGAGCCAGCGTGTTCAATTGTCCCTGCAGGGTAGGAATGATTTGATCGCGGGCATCGAGCAGGCCTTTGAGCCGTCCACCCGTGATGACTGCGTTCAGTGTGCTGGTGCTGCCCCCGATCGTGTAATCGACATCAAGGAATCCATGGTTCGATGAGTTGGGCACGGCTGTCAGCGTCTGACTGATATTCTTACTGACTAATTGTTGTCCCTGCGCTGTAAAGACGCTCAGTTGCCCCGTGGCATCCTCGATCGAGGAGATGTTAATCACATTGCTGAGTGAATTCAGCGCCCGATCCCGTTGATCGCGGAGGTCATTCGCCTGCTGGCCGCTGGACTCGGCTTGCGCGATTTGATTGTTCAACTGAGCGATTTGACTCGTATAGGAATTAATATCCGTGACGGCCTGACCGACGGACTGATCGAGCGAATGCTGCTCATCCGTTAATTGAGTATCGTTCTGGTGGAATTGATCGACCAATGCTTGAGCTGTGCTCAGAGCCACCGTTCGTGCCGTCACATCAGAGGGGCTCGTGGCGACATCTTGGAGCGCGCTAAAAAAATCGTTCAACGCAGAGCCGATGGTGGTGCCGTTCGTATCGCTAAACAATGCTTGGATCGTATTAAGTGCATCTTTTGAAGCGGAAAAGTTTCCAAGTTGCTGCTGCGACAGGGTCAATTGTTGGTTGACAAAGATATCGACCTGCCGTTTGATTTCCGTGACCTCTACACCGGTCCCAATTTGCCCCGGCTGACCATTCACTGGTGAGGTCTCTGCTAAGACGGCATCTTGTCGAGAATAGCCTGGAGTATTGACATTGCTTAGGTTTTGCCCGGTGACGGAGAGGGCCTTTTGATAGGCGAAGAGCCCAGAAGATCCGATACTGAACAGATTCGTGATTCCGCTCATGTTGTTCGGAGAAAGCAAAGCAAATGCCATGTTCACCCATACGAAGACTCGAGTCAGGCCGGACCCTCTAGCGCTCTTGAATATTTGAAGATTATGAGGATGAGGTATACGGCACGGTGCGATGCCGTGATCGCTTGTGCTTGACAGTGGGCAAGATTAACTATGGGGGAGGTCATTTATTCCTATTAGATGCTAAACTCGCTGACGCTCATTCCATTGTACAGTCCACGCCTGCACGGCCATGGAGGAGGACGGCGATGTCTCGACGCAGACTGTTCCTACGGTATGCGAAGGCAATTGCAGTGATGGTAATGACTGTGGCGTTTAGCTGTTGGGGAGAGACGAAAGCCGAACCGCTTGATCGTCTCATAGAAGAGGGAGTCCAGATCCTGAAGGAGAAACACGAAATCGTGCATCTTCAGATAACTCGGCAATTGGATGTGAGGCAGGCGCAAGAGAGACTGCTGGCAAGCCGGCAACGGTGGGATGAATACGCTCGAAAGCTGCCGCCTCAGAAGCAAGCGGCCATTTTGGAACGAATTAAGCAGAAAGACGCCATGGTTCTGGCTGATCTTCAACGGAAGTGGGCTGCGGAGGGGTTTCAGTTGCCGAAGTAAGGCAGCAATCAGGACGGACATGCGTGATCCCATCAAGGTCAATTCCCGGAGGGAACGAAGTTCTCATTCATTGGGGACGCAGCGAAGCGGCGGGAACCGGGCAGCAGATCGTTGTCAAAATGTTGCCGTCCTCACGGGTTCAATCGGAGTGCGACTTGTTAGAAACGCGGCTAGCCATGACGTAAATGATGAGGCACGGTATTGCCATGCACATAGCCAAACCTATACCGATAATAGGATTGAGCGCCGCACCCAACGCATCCCCCGCGTTCTCGTTTTCAGCAAGTGTTCTGCCGCTGTACACCCACATGGTTAGTCCTAGCAGTAGCCACTCAACAGCCCCCAGCAGGCCGCCGCGTGACCACACTTGGGGAGCAGTAGCGGCTCCTATGAGGACGACGTAGGTTGTAAAGGCCCAGCCGCCTAAAAATGTTGTCATGACGAACAGTGGAGAAACATCCCTCGGGCCTATAACGAGACCGAAGATCATATAGGTCAGAAACCCAGAAAAGAGACCGACGAGCAAGGCGGACAGGACTCTCATCATATAAGACTACTGCTTTTCTTAAGCCCGTTCCATTCGAAGCCATTGCCTCCCGCCACCCTCTTGTGGGCCGCTCCTCTACCGCGACCACAAATCACAGATTCTGATTTGTCGCCGACATCGACAGCATGGATTGATAGATTTGTTTTCTCGAACCCTGCAGATGGATATCGTTTGGCGCGGACGTCACCGCCACCGCGCCCACACGAAAGCGTTACGGACACCACATAGATCGCACGGCAGAGCAGGGTTGTATCTCTGCATCGTGCTGGATTGGTATTCCGGTCTTGTGGTCGCTGGTCGATGAGCCCGCGCCAAGACCGGCAACTCATCGTCCAGGCCGTGTACTCTGAGGACTATCAACGGTTCCTCGCGGCGCACCACATCACGTGTAGCATGAGTGCCGGCGGGAGCCGTGCCGACACCGCGGCAGCGGAAAGTTTGGTTGGCCTGCTCAAACGAAAGCGCGGAATCGACGCCAGTACCAGACGAGGGCCGAAGCGCGAGCCGATATCTTTGAGGATATCGAACGTGGGCACAATCCCGGCAGCGACGGAGACCGGCGTTTCGGCACGAGCCGTCAAAACTCTTAACTCAGTGTCCGCGGAAACGGGGCAGGACACTATCTCTCCTGAAGCAAACTCGCACAAATTAGCGTCAGTCGTGCACACACGTCAGCCTAAGTGCCCCCTTGCCACGGTTCCAATGGAGCCAGTCTGACAATGCTGGCTAGAGACCTTCATTGATGATGAGTGAATGTGCGC
>DATEPO010000303.1:0-9504 GCA_035273145.1 Nitrospiraceae bacterium | reverse complement strand
TGGTATGGAAGACGATCGATGAATGGCGAGATCGGATTCGCCGAACGGCTGCGGCCTCACTGCACAACGCGGCATTGGGCCTCTACCTCGGCATGATCATTGGAGAGCCTGATTATATTTCTCCTGAAATCCGCGATCTTTTCATGGCGACCGGCACCGTGCATATTTTGTCGATCTCCGGATCGCATCTGGGCCTCATCGGGGTGGGCTCGTTCTTCCTTATTCGCAGCGGCTGCCGATTGTTACCGCCGACCTGGCTGCTCCATCTTTCCCGCTACACGACCCCGACTCGTTTGGCGGCCATGCTCACGGTTCCGCCGGTCGTCTTTTATACTCTCTTGGCCGGAGCGCAACTGGCCACCATTCGGTCCTTGGTCATGATTCTCCTGTTTCTACTCGCAGTATGGATGGGGCGTAACAGCAACATTCTTATAACCTTAGCGGTCGCCGCCTGGCTGATTCTCTTGCACGATCCCAAAGCTCTCTTCGATATTTCCTTTCAACTGTCCTTCTTGTCCGTCTTGGCGATTGCGCTCGTTCTGCAACGAACCGGTCAGAAAGAGAATATGGAAGATGGAGAGGAATCCGTGCTCCCCTCGAAAATTGATCGGCTCAGGAACTGGTTCCGAGCCTACTGTTGGATAACCGGTGGAGTGACACTCGTGACGCTGCCCGCCGTGGCCTACTATTTTAATCAGATCCCGTGGGTCGGTCTGATCGGCAATCTCATCATCGTTCCGATCGCGGGATTTGTGCTGGTTCCCATCGGGTTAGCCTCCGCGATCTGGTATTTAGTGATAGGGAGCGAGACCTTGCCGGCAAGCGACATCAACCAAACCGTCGGCGAAATCGTCTTCCGTCTCGTCGAGATGCTGGCTCACATTCCGCACGCGGAGTGGCATGTCGCGTCGCCAAGTCTTCCCGCTATCATGGCGTTTTATCTGTTCCTCGCGATCGCGACTTGGTCCCATGGCTATGGATGGCTCAAGCGAGGCAGTGCCGCCATGGTGATGCTTATCCTGATCGGATGGATGTGGTCGCCGCGTTCGTGGTCCGATGGAGAGACCTTGCGAGTGACGTTCCTGGATGTAGGCCAAGGCGATGCCTGTCTCATTGAATTACCTGACCGACAAATCATTCTCATAGACGGCGGCGCCACGTATGAAACTCTGGATATCGGGCGGGCCGTCATCGCGCCCTACTTGTGGGATCGAGGAATAAGCCGTATCGATCACGTCATCGGCACACATCCGCAGCTTGATCACATCGGTGGGTTGGCATGGACAATCAAACAATTCGATGTGGGGCGGTATTGGCACAATGGTACAGGACGCGATGAAACCTTCTATGCCCGGCTGCAAGAGGAGCTGCACGCCCATCGCGTGCCGGAGCAGGTCGCTGAGGAAGGACAGATGGTCGTCGACACAGGGCCGTGCCGGATGCGTGTACTGAATCCTCCCGATGCAGGCGCCATCGCGCTGAAGTCCGGGAAGCTACGCAACGGCAGTGGACTCAATAACCGTTCGGTTGTGACGAGGCTCGATTGCGGCCCACATTCCTTTCTCTTTACTGCAGATATTGAAACGAGTACGATCGCGAGACTGCAGCACGATCCATGGTTCAGCGGGAGAGTAGTGAAGGTCCCACACCATGGCGGACGCAGTTCCTTGCATGAGGGATGGATTGCGGGTGCACCGCCTGAGGTGGCCGTGATTTCCGTAGGCAGGGCCAATTCATATGGCCATCCGACAGCGTCGGTATTGGAGGCGTATCGACGTCAGGGATCTCGCATCCTGCGCACCGATCGCGATGGGGCGATTCAAATTGTCGCCAAGTTATCCTCCTCCGACCTGACGATCCGGTCGGCTCGCAGCGACCTCATTCAGCCGGTTGCCTTCGGATGGACTATGCTGGCTGTTGAGCAAGACAATCTCATCAAGCTCTGGAGCCGGTGGATGGAGATCTAGACCCTACGTCCGGGACAAGAGGACGATCGTGCTGTAGGGAAAGTTAAAAAGGATATAGGCGAACGATGATCCCAACAGTTGAATGGAAAGAGGGCGTGGTGAGGCTGCTGGATCAGAGCCGATTGCCGGAACACGTCGAATTTATAGACTGCCGCGATTATCAGACCGTGGCGACGGCGATTCGAGAGCTGCGTGTGCGTGGCGCGCCCGCGATCGGCGTGACCGCGGCGATGGGTGTGGCGCTTGGCGCAAGAGGCATCGACACGGCGGATTACGAGGTCTTCGTCAAGGCGGTCGGCGATATCTGTGACCATTTGGCCGCCACGAGGCCCACCGCTGTAAATCTTTTCTGGGCGATCGAGCGGATGAAACGCACCCTCGCTTCATTGCGAGGCCGAGCGGTGATGGAGGTGAAGCGCGCGCTCATCGAAGAGTCGCAACGTATTCTTGACGAAGACATTGCGATGAACAAGGCGATGGGCCGGCATGGCGCTGCGCTCGTTCATGACGGCCATACCATTCTGACTCACTGCAATGCCGGCGCGCTTGCCACGGCGGGATATGGGACTGCGTTGGGTGTCGTACGTGCGGCGTGGGAACAGGGGAAAAAGATTCGCGTCATTGCCGATGAAACGCGACCGGTGCTGCAAGGCGCGCGCTTGACCGCTTGGGAACTCATGCAGGACAACATACCCGTGACGTTGATTACGGATAACATGGCCGGATCGATCATGCGCCAAGGATTGATCCATCTCTGTGTCGTTGGAGCTGATCGTATTGCCGCCAATGGCGATGTGGCGAACAAGATCGGGACCTATTCCGTGGCCGTCCTAGCCAGGGCACACGGCATTCCATTTTATGTCGCCGCGCCCTATTCGACAATCGATTTGGCGACCCCATCAGGGGATCGCATTACGATCGAGCAGCGCAATCCCGGGGAAATCACGTCAATCCACGGAAGCCATCCCATTGCCCCATTCGGAGTCGAAGTCCTGAATCCCGCGTTCGATATCACGCCGGCAGATTATATTACCGCCATCATCACAGAACGGGGCATCTTCAAACCATGCGAATTGGCCAAACAGTTCCGCACCGACTGATTTCAATGGCCATTGTCTGATTAGCGCGAGCGGGAATCGATTGATCGGGACGGGAATGTGCTTATCGTTGCGAATACCAGCGGAACCCTTTGGTCTCTTGGAACGCGGGACGGGGAGCGGCGCCGGGCTTTTCCAACAACAGGACTTTGAAGTCCCACAGTCCGAACCATGCCGGATCGATCAATTCATGATAATGGCAGCCCACCAGGCGCGGCAGCATGTCGCCGAGTGTGTGTTTTAGCTCCGGTTCGGTATATGCGCGAATGGCGAACGGTTTTCCTACCTGTTGGCAGAACCGCTGAATGGCATACGTCGCGCCCGTGCAGAGTAACTGCGTATCCGGTTTCAGCACCATGAATTGCGGCAGGGCGAAATACTGCTCTTGAAATCCCAACCACCGGGCGGCATGTCGGAGATGGCTGTACTGCACTTCATATTCCGTATGTCCGGGTAGTTTCACGGGCGCCGGCCAGCCGGACTCAATACCGAATTCGATCAGCACCGCGCGTCCTCCAGGCCGCAGCACTCTCCACAATTCGGCGACAAACCGGATAGGACCGAGATTAAATAAAAAGTCGGCGGGAAGATTTGCGTCGAGCGGCAATCGGATGCGGCGCATCCAATCGATCGCCTCTTGATTCAGCGCGGACGCCCCTGTGCCTGATTGCACTTCCGCACGCGTGAGTTGAACCGGCGTCATATCGGCAAGGTTTTCATTATCGATCACCAGGTCGATGCTGGCATCTCGAAGCGGCAGCCATTCACCATTGGCCTGCAGGCCGCGCGCGTTCCATCCACCGTCCCGGCCGAGATCGAGTTGCGACTTCAGAAACGGCTTGGTAATGTCCAGAAAGATATAGCGGACACTGTCTCGTTCCATCGGCGAAAATTCGGCTGCCAATTCACGCGCGACATACCCCAAGCCTCCGCCGACTTCCAAGATAGTGCGCGGCTTTGGATTCCACCACCCGCGCCGGCGAAGGTGACGCGCGAGCAAGCGACCATAGGTTAATCCTTGGAGCGCTTCGCTCGGCTCGCGAAACAGATGAGACACCGTGGTCTCGATCGTGTCGAAATGGCCGTCCCGTTTCGTGATGTCTCGCAGGTGAAAATCGGTGAGGTGCTGACCGTCTTCAAATCCTTCCTTGCCGGACCATCCTTCTCGAATGTTTTGTAAGAGCAAGTCCCACTTGGCGCCGTGTCGGTCGCCGCTCGGCGGTTCAGTCCCAAAATAACACAAGGCATAGTTCGGCAAGGACCATCGCTCCAAGTGCCACTGACCGGTCTCGCCGTCCGGCCCGCAGACCCATTTTCCAAAACGATCGAGTAATGTGGCGACGCGCGCATGTCCATCGATGGCCGTAAGCAATTCCAGCCCGACGTGATTGAGGCGAATCAAAGGTAACTGATCGTCCAACGGCGCGACCCACCATTCGTCGCTCCCATGCTCGTACATAATCATGTCCGGCATGCGCCACGCTCGTAATTGTAGAATGTCAGGAGTTAACGAAAGTGGAGCATGCTGCAGGGCGGTAGGCTTCATCGTGGAGACCGATTCATCCTGGGAACAGAAAACGAAAGGACCAAGAGTACACGAATGACGAAAGAAGTGGCAAGGCGAAGATCTTCTCGATGGTGCCGTTAGGTGTGCGAAGACATCTCGGCCGGATCGGTAATGACCAACACACCGCGCATAATTGGATGGAGGCGGCACTGATAGGGATAGCGGCCAGGTGAGAGTCCTGGAATCGTATAGCTGTTGTTGGGAAGCACCACGCCTGAATCGAAAGCGCAGGGACCGTCCTGTACGCAACCATCCTGTGTAATCGTGTGCGGAGATCCGGTGGGATTGTCCCAACGAATGGGTGCGCCTGCAGGCACTTTAGCTGAAGCTGGGAAATAATAGGGTGAGCCGCTGTCAATAACGATTTCGAAAGGCGGTGCAGCAGCTTGGCTTGGAATGATGCCTATGGCAAAGAAGCCCGCAACAATCGCACGTCTCATCCAATGCACAACGTTCCTCCATGAAAACCGTCCTTTATTGTAACATGATGATCGTCAAAAAAAGAGCCCCTATCTATTTGAAAATACGGCATGGGCGACCAATATCTTCTAAAGAATAAGAAGCTTTCTGTGCATGGCGTTTCCTCGGTGACGCGAGAGGGATGGGTTGCAAGAAATCATCGATTCATGCTAGATGGTTGCCCCAGTTGCAGCCAGTTCGGTCATTAAGAGGAGGGAGAGATGGCGACACGTAAAAAGAACAAGCCGGTGAAGCAGGCGAAAGCCAAACGAAGTTCGGCGAAGCCTGCTAAAAAGAAGAGTGGATCTGCGAAGCGATCCACGGCAAAGCACGCTTCCCCGAAGAAAAAAGCAGCCGCTAAGAAAGCCACACCGAAGAAATCAACCAAGAAGACTGCAAAGACGACCGCTAAGAAGGTTCAGCCAAAAGCGCGCAAGAAAAAGACGACTTCTGCCAAAGGGAAAAGACCCGCTGATCGTCCTGTCAAGGCGGTTCACTCAACGGAATCCGAGGAGGGGACAAGACCCATTCATCGAGAGATGATGGAAGATGAACCGGAGATCCGGCGTCGTCCGCCGGCGGAGCCTGTCGAACTTGGCGAGGAGATTGAGGATGAGCTTGGCGACGGCATGCCGTTAGACGATGACGAAGAGCCCGAAGCTGATTTTCTCGATAAACCGGAAGACCTTGCCCATGATGAAGACACAGACTAACGCAGTAGGTTCTTTTCTTCTCTGCTCTACCCTCTTTTGACCTGCAGCCCAGTTGCACAAACTCAGATGTTGACGACAACGATGTACGCGCGGGGCTCAACGAGCCCCGCGTTAGAACCTCCGGCCAGTCATGATTTCATAGGCCTCCTGAACCGTACCCACTTCTTTGATCGTAAGATTGAGCTGCATGCCGAGTCCAATCAAATCCCATCGAGGATCGTTCAATTGTCCCTGTGGAACGAGCACCATGCGGTAGTGCTCTCGCGCGGCCGCTCGCACTTTATCTGAAATTGCACCGACCGGTCCAACGCGGCCGTCGGACTCCAGGGTGCCGGTTAGTGCAATGCCTCGGATAATCGGATCTCCCCGCAACACCGCAAGAAAGCCAACCGCCATCACGGCTCCTGCGCTCGGACCATCGCTGCTGAGGGGAGCATACGATGCGCCGTAGAGGGTCAGCAGGCCGGTGGGTCGCACCGATGGCGTATGCTCGACGGCATAGAAGAAGGCCCGCTCAATCGATCCCAAGCCCACTTCTTTGACCCGTATTCGCCGATTGCCCCATCTGAGTTCCAGGGGATCAGGGCTGCTCAGCCGATCCCAATTGAGGACCATGACGTTGAAGACGCCTTGATTGTTCGTGCGGATGGCTGCAAGGACCGGGACTTCTACGGTTGCATCGGCCATCACGTGCTGAGGAAGCGCGATAAGGAGGAGAGCCGCGAAGAAGACCGTTCCCCATCTCAGACAAGCTGCGTTTCTCGCCGAATGCCGCATTATCTTTGTCCCCTCCTGTAAGTTCCCATCCTGTAATGTGTTGAACAAGCAACAGCCTACGTAGGTCAAGTATAGCATTCGTTCGATGTCTTGCTTTCGCCTTGGGCGTTCTCTATAAGGTGAACGATGCGCCTAGTGGTTCGGGTTTGCTTCTTCCTGCCCGGTATTGCGGTCTTGCTCCTGCTCCTCGGTCCTTTTTCGTCACAGGCCGAATGTAGGGTCGAGTCTGCGCCTGATGGACGGGACGCGTTCGTCAAACATTTGAGCAAGACCTGTACGGAAGACGAGCGACTGGCTCATGTCGTTCATGCTGAGAAATTGCTGGAGGCGATTCAACAAGGACAAGAAGTCGACCTCGTCGGTGTCGTGATTGTCGGAAATCTGCTTCTCGATCAATTGCCCTTGGTCGATGTGCCGGCACCCGGCCAGCTCTCTCCTTTGATTCAGAAAGTGTTGGCGTCTAGAGACGTCAACACCGTACGAATTATTTCACACGCGCTCTCGATTCGTGATTCGCAGATACGGGGGACGATTGCCACGAGACTTAAGGAGGGCTACCTGTTGATGCAAGGGCCGGTCACCATGACTGGAACGACATACGAAGAAATAGTGGATCTTTCGCGGACGATGTTTACTGAGACCGTGAATCTTTCCGAGGCCGTCTTCCGCCGCGAAGGATTATTTCTCCAAACCGTGTTCAATAAACCTGCGCGATTTGAACGGGTGGCCTTCGGTACGCATACCCGATTTCATCGGGCACGGTTTGGTGAGACGGTGACGTTCGAGGGGGCTAGATTCAATGGTCTGGCAGAATTCCTCGAAGTCACGTTCGATAAGGAGACCAATTTTGCTCGCAGCAATTTTAAGTTGGGAACGGGATTTTCCGGGGATCAGTTCGCCGGGACGCTAGATTTTTCGGACGCGCTTTTTGAGAGAGACGTGTATTTTCTCTTTGCACGCTTTGTCAGCGATGCTTCTTTTCGTCGATCAACGTTTCGCGGGCAGGCCGACTTTTCAGACGCGGAATTTCACGGGGCGGCGGACTTCACTCGCGCCTCTTTTACAATCGATCCAATATTCCAGCGAACCAAGCTATCCGGCTCTCCTCCCGCTCGAGGGGAGTTTCAGAAGTCCCTAACGTTGTATGGGATTGCCGCCAGCTTGCTCGTCTTGACCGTCCTGGTCTTATGGATCTTTAAAAGTCGGTAATGGGTCTTTCTGCGGTTACCACCATATATAGAATTTATCTTGCACCGATGCCCCTAAGGTGGTATAAGGCTGACCCAATACTGGGAGGCTGAGTGGAACCAGAGCAGATTGAACTTCCCTACCATGTCAGGCTGGAACAGTTTGAAGGTCCGCTGGATCTTCTCCTCCATCTCATCAAAAAGCACGAGATCAATATCTATGATATTCCGATCTCGTTGATTACCCAGCAATACCTCGAATACGTCAGTTTGATGACCTCATTGAACCTCACGGTCGCTGGAGATTTCCTTGTCATGGCCGCCACCTTGGTGCACATTAAATCCCGCATGCTCTTACCGGTGGATGAGACGGAAGCGGATGAGGAGGACGGGCCGGACCCTCGCGAAGATCTCGTTCGCCGCCTATTGGAGTACAAGCAGTATAAGGATGCGGCGGGGCGTCTGGATGACCGAGAACGGCTCTGGCGCGAGGTCTTCGCTCGCGAGCAGCCGGTCGCTGTGTCCGTGCGTTCCGACGAATCGCTGATGGACGATGTGACCCTGTTTGATCTGGTCGACGCCTTGCAAGGCATTTTGGATCGAACGCCCGATAAACGGTTGATTGAAATTATTCCTGAGAACCTGACGGTCAAAGATCGGATGAACGCGATTCTTGAATTGGTCGCAGAGCGGGAGTCGATGACCTTTGTCTCGCTGTTTGAAGGTCAGCAGTCGCGCTTGGTCATTATCGTGACGTTTTTGGCCCTGCTCGAATTAATCCGAATCAAACTGCTCCGTATTTTTCAAGGGGAAGCATTTGGGCCTATTCTCCTTACACGGACGTTTTCCCCGGTGAACGAGCAGGACGCCAGCTCGGTTCTAGACAATGGCTGGGAGGAACTATGAGCACCTCGATCGACAATGTGGATGAGGGTACAACACACGAACAATCAGCCGACATCATATTCAATGGCGGGCCTGATAGCCGGATAGTCGAAGTGAGCTCCCACCATATGGATGAACCGTCGAATGCACCGCCGATCACCGAGGCGCCGGCTGTAGAGGCTGAATCGGTTGATGAACGAGAATTAGAAGCTATTCTGGAAACGCTCTTATTTGTCTCTCATGAACCGGTGACGTTGGATCGGTTGACTGCGGTATTAGGCGGCGTTGACAAGTCTGAAGTCCGGCAAGCATTAGAGAATCTGAGGTCCGATTATGAGCAGCGCGAACGGGGATTGCAGATCAGCGAGGTGGCCGGCGGCTATCAACTGAGTACCAGGCCCGAATATGCGCCATGGATTAAGATGCTGGGAAAAACGAAGGCCTCCGCCAAACTCTCACGCTCCGGGCTCGAATCGTTAGCGATCATTGCATACAAGCAGCCGATTGTCCGTGCCGAGATCGAGGCCATTCGCGGAGTCGAGACCTCGGGAGTGTTACGGACATTGTTGGAGCGCAAGCTCGTGCGGATCGTCGGTCGAAAAGACGTGCCCGGCCGCCCGATTATGTATGGGACGACGAAATTCTTTCTGCAACATTTCGGCCTGCGTGATCTAACAGAGCTCCCGCCGTTGCGAGAGTTTAAAGAACTTGGCGAATCCGAACAAGCGATGCTGCCCGTTGGAGAGGAACCGCTTCAAGTCGGCGAGAATTGTTCGGTGGTGGACTCCACCGATGTCGATTCGCCGGCGCTTCTACCCATCCCAGATGAGACGACCGAACAACTGTCGTCCT
>DATEPO010000302.1:0-9566 GCA_035273145.1 Nitrospiraceae bacterium | reverse complement strand
GTGGAGAAAAGCCCGCTGCCGTGGGCCCGGTAGACGGCCATGTCCTCGTCGATGTGGTGGATCTTCCCGTGCGCAGCGTGCGAGATGAAGATGTAAATGTCGCATGACCACTTGTTATCATACCCGCGCGGCGGCACGCCTCTGAATACGTTGCGGTAGAGCACTCCCGCTCCGTGAAAGAACATCCGAAGCATGATCGCTTCGTAGATGTCGCAGTCATCCTTCTTTCCGTAGTAGAGGAACCGATGCGGCTCGCGTGAGCCGTCCTCATAGACCTTGACGGTATTGTGGGCGCAGATGGCGAAGTCAGGGTTGGCCTCGAGGAAGTCCACCTGGCGCTGAAGCTTGTAGGGCGACGTCCAATAGTCATCACCCTCCAGCAGCGCCCAATAGTCCCCATCGAGCGTCGAGAAGCCCTTGGTGAAGTTCTTCTGAGTGACCTTCCTGCCGATGTTCTTCTTGTTCAGACACGCCACGACCCGGTCGGGGTACCTCGCCGCATATTCCTTCACGATCTCGGTCGTGCCATCCGTCGAGCAATCGTCGATCACGTGGATGACGACGGGAAACGTCGTCTTCTGCATGAGAACGCTCTCGATCGCCTCGGCGATGTACTTCGCATGGTTGTACGTGATCAGCAGAACGCTGACCTTCGGCCGGCGCTTAGAAGACAGGCTCTCCCGTAAGGACCGCTTGTTGCGCGAGTGCATTTGGTCGGCTCGCTAACAAGCTAAACTCTGGCACGGGGTGTTCCGGCTAAACGGAGGGCTCAACTGAACGCCTTGGCGAGCTGCGCATCGTCAGGGAATCCTGGAAAGTAGGGCTTGCGTTCTATCGACCGGACATAGGCCGTCGGGAACGCGCGCTGAATGAAGGTGGGTTCGTCTCCATTGTCAAATCGTGTCGACATGGCGATACGAAAAGCCCCCGGCTCTCCGACCAGCGAGCTCCGGTGGACAGTGAATACCGACATGAAAACCACGTCTCCCGCTTTCAACTCGACAGGCACGAAGTCTTCGTCCTGGTACAGATCGGGAGGAATCTCCCAGGTGGACGCGCCACGATCAATCGTCGGAAATACTCCGCGGAGGTGACTTCCCGGGATCACCTCCATCGGAAAGTTCTTCCGGGAAACATCGAGAAGCGGAAACCAGGCGACGACGCCGTCGAGGCTGCCCTGGACCGAGGGAAAATCCTGATGTGGGATGAGGCCGAAATAGCCGTTCGGGATCCGCAGCTTGTCGCCCATAATGAGCGCGACCTGGCCTCCCGGTAAGAACACATCCGACCAGCCGAACTTGTCCTTAATGAACTGCAGAATGGCCGGATCGTTGCAGGTGCGAAATGCGACTTCCTTACGCCACAGGCAGCCGAGGACCTTCTTGTATATCTCGAGGTCTGCGCCGTGCAGCGCGACCAGCGCGTCGTGCAGGCTGGGCCAGCTATGCGGGATGCCCAGCATGCGCAGACTATCCTGAACCGTTTTCTGGAAGGAAGCGAGAAGCTCCTCAATCCGAGCCATCGGGAGGAGGTCTCGCGCGATCACGAAGCCGTCTTTTCTGAACGTCTCCTGTTCAACGCTCGTCACAAATACTCCGTCTTCAACGTCACACATCCGCGCCCAACTTAGGCACCTCTCAAAGAATGGTCACGATACTTTTCGACGGGTAAAGCTCACACTTCTCGATCGAGAACCGAATGTCAGCGAAAGCCTCCTTGAACGCGATCGCTTCGCCCGGCGCTCCTTTCCAGGTTAGTTCATCAAACAGAATGACGCTGCCCGGGAGCAGGTGAGGCTTTATCGCGCGCAGAATGGCTATGGTCGGCTCGTAAGGGCCTATGTCGAAGAACGCGAACGCGACGAGGGCCTCCGGGCGTTCCTTGAAGAAGGCTGGAACCGTTTCAACCACGTCGCCGGCAATGAGACGGTGGTTTCCTCTGATGTGGCCGAAGGCGTTATTGCCTTCGTGTATCTCGAGCAGCTCCTCGAGCTGCGATCGATAGTCTCCGCCGGTCCGATAGCCGCCGTGGCGTTCGGTCGACGAGGCGGCCATGCCGGAATCGTCGGGGTACCCTTCAAACGTGTCAAATCCGATGATTTCTCGCTGCTTGTTGAAGGGCTCGTATATGGCTCGCAGATTCTCGAGAAGAACGAGATTCTGCCCCCACCAGGTTCCGAACTCCATGAGGCATCCCGGAATCGACTCAAAGCGCTTGTAGAGATCGCTCAACATCAGGAATTTAACGAGCAGTGAGCTGCGCACGTAAAGACCGAGATTGAACAGCTTGTCGTCTGGGTTCAGAGGAGACTTGTCGAAAGCCTCGGCAAGCTTCTGTCGGAACGTGAACGTGTCACCATGTGCAGTCGTAAGCTCAGGCGCATCTGTACTCAAAAGGTCCTCCTGAAGGTCGCATAGCCCAGGCCCGTCCTGCCGAAGCCGTTGCCATTGTAAAACACAAGTATTCGCTGATCGACTTCAATTGCGTAGGGATATGCAGTCATGGTCGAATCCCAGCCGGAGGCCGAGGGCTCAAGGCCATGAGCATCATCCATTCGGTTCCAGGTGAGACCGTCCGGAGACTCGGCATACCCAATACGATAAGCGCCCGGGCCGTCTCTAAACTCCCGTGAGCTTCGATAGCAGAACCACATTCTGTAGGTGTCGTCCACCTTCAGCACTGTCGGATGAGAGAGGGCTTCCTCTTCGTCACGCGGCGGGATGCAAAGATGGTTGGGGCGCGTCCATTCTATGCCGTCCTGCGAATAGCAGTATTTGATCACGTAGACCGGCTCATACTGATCACCGACGCGAACCCAGCGAGTGCCGGAAACGTACCACATTCTCCACAAGGAACCCTCGACCAATACCGTTGGGAGAACGGCTATGTAGGGTTCGTTCCGGTTGCGATCGAGGATCGGTCCTTCGAATGCTCGCTTGAACGTCAAACCGTCGTCATCGCTAATGGCGAGCCCAATGGAATTCCTGTATGGGACCGTGACACCTCGGTTCCAGCCGTTGTAGTACATCCACACGCGGTCATCATGGCGGAGGACGAAGCCCGGCATGATGCCGTCGTCATCGAAGGTGCCGGGCGCGCCGTAGTCGATCACCCGCTCCTTGTGGAAGCGCAACACTTTGCAGGGGTCGCTTCGATCAACGTCTACGAAGGTCGTGAAACTTCGGCCGCTGGGTTCGCGATCGGCATAATAGATCCTGATGAAATCGCGATATGCGAGCGCCGTGGGCACTTGGGCATGAGTGCCGGCCCAATCCCTGTGGTCCTCTGGCGTGAAAATACGCTGCCGATCAATCCACTTCATGGAAAGGACTCAGAGAGACCGAAGGCGGCTGCTGGGAACTCTGCTCTGCGGTGTAGCCGGGCCCATGAATACAGCCTCGTCGGGCGTGCTGTCGAGGATCAGAGTTCCGGCGCCGAGAACGTTCCGTTTACCGATTTCTACGTTGTCGCGGATGGTTGCGTTGACTCCAACGAAGCTTCCCTCGCCTATCCGCACGCTCCCCGAAATTACCGCGTGTGAAGCAATAAAGCAGTTGTCTTCGATTGTGGTGTGATGGCCGACATGGTTGCCGGACCACATGATCACGTTGCGGCCGACAGTAACAAAAGGCTGAATGACGTTGTTCTCCATGATGATCGTGTTCGGCTGCGCAACGAAGCCAGTCCAGACCGTAGCGTGGGGGCTGACATGGCTCGCCAGGGCATAACCTTTTGCTTCCGCGGCCAGCACCTTTTCCTCGCGATCTTTATTCACGCGACGGAAGCTGACTGCGACGAACATCTCGTGCGTCTCCGGCGGGTACCGCTCCTCGACTGTTTCGAACGGCACAACTGGTAGACCGAGTACTTCAGTCGCCTTGAGATGGGTCTCGTCGACGGTGAAGGCGACTACATTGCGATGCCCTTCCGAGGTCAGGTAGTAGTGCACCACCTCGGCGATCTGCCCCGACCCGAAAATAACAACATCTTTCACCGCTCTGGGGAACTCCTGATCAATGCTTGCTTATTGGCCGGACGGCCCATAGGCGGTCGCTTAGGGACAGAAGCACCGGCACGTCAATGAGTTGTCGGCACTGCCCGGTCACGGCCGACGGGAGCACCCCGACGAACCCGACGTTCTTTACTCGAGTTGAGAGAGGTGCCCCATGGCGAACAACGCGGGCACGGTTGCTATCATGCAGCCGTACTTTTTCCCGTACGGGGGCTATTTCAGGCTTCTCACCCGATCCGAAATTTTCGTGATCTACGACTGCGTCCAGTTTCCACGACGCGGTTGGGTGCATCGCAATAAGCTGAAGGATCTTAGCGGCGCCGAGCAGTGGCTGACCCTTCCGCTCGTCAAACAGGAGCGCGACGTTCTGATCAAGGACTTGGTGTTTCCCGAGGATGCACCGCGGGAGTTGGCGGAACGGCTGCGTCCCTTTCCGCTTCCGAGCCCTGATCCGGAATGGCGGGATGAGGTGCTGAGGCGCGTCCTGGCGACGGGCACCGACGTCGTAGACTATCTCGAGGAAATGCTGCAGCTGGTCGCCGTCCGGTTGGGTCGGACGGCGTGGAACGTGTGCCGTTCGTCGAGCTTCAACATTCCTCAAACACTCCGTGGACAAGACCGTATCATCGAAATCGCTCGGCGTACCGGAGCCAAGCGATACCTAAACGCTCCAGGTGGAGTGGGGCTGTACGACAAGGAGAAGTTCGCTGAGTCCGGGTTAGAGCTGGAGTTCTTGCCCGACTACGATGGGCCTTTCGATTCAATGCTCGGCAGAATTCTCGCGGAGAACCCGGATAGCCTTGCGCAGGACATTTTGTAGGCAGGTAAGAATCCTGGGGCCGCGCAGGATCCCTATGACTTTTCTTCGTGTATGGCTTGCGCCGGTTTGGACTTGACTCGCATAAGCGCTCCCAGAATAAGCCTCCAAACGTCCGAGCCTAAAGCAAAATACCAGAAGGCACTTCGCCCTGCAGGCAGAGATCTGACCTGCGGTCGCGTGCAGCAGGATTTGTGAAGCATGGCTCAATACCCCTGAAGGTTGATTTGACGAGGTGATGAGCGTGGCTCCCAAATATCCTGTGTTGAGGCCGCGCCTCCCCACAGCGGACAAGCTTCTTCCTTACCTAGAGCGCATCGACACGGCACGCTGGTATACGAACGGCGGTCCGGTCCTCAAGGAATTCGAACAAAAACTGGCCGACCACTTTGGCGTAAGCGAGCCCTGTTTGGTCACGTCCGCAAACGCGACGCTTGCGATCTCCCAGGCTCTTCGCGCGGTGGCCCGGCCCACGGGCGGCCTTTGCGTAATGCCCTCGTGGACATTTGTGGCAAGCGCTGCGGCGGCTGTCTGGGCCGGCCTCGAACCATATTTCATCGACATTTCTGAGGACAGTTGGACGATCAGGCCTGAAGATGTTCTGCGGCTTTCGGCGGAGCGGCCGATCAGCGCTGTTCTGGTGGTCGCCTCCTTCGGCGCCCCGTTGGACCTCCAAGAGTGGGACGAGTTCACGAGAAAGTCGGGGATACCCGTGGTCGTCGATGCGGCCGGAGGGTTCGACGCTTTTCGAGCTGAAGGCGGTGGATGGGAGTCTGAGGCACCTGTCGTGATAAGTCTGCACGCGACCAAAGTGTTCGGCGTGGGCGAGGGCGCCGCGGTCATCGCAAAGAACCAATCACTGGCGCAGCGGATCGCGAGATTTGGCAATTTTGGGTTCCAGGGCTCCCGGGTGGCCGAGCTACCCGGCACCAATGCCAAGATGACCGAATACTCCGCGGCGATCGGCCTCGCTCAGTTTGCTGAATGGCCAAACACGCGCAACGCCTGGCGCAGGGTGACGGAGGCGTTCGTACAGGAGGTCGGCAGAGTCGACGGCGTTCGACTTGCGCCTCAATTCGGCGAGGGATGGGTTTCGTCGTTCGGAATGGTGCAGTTCGATGAGAGCATTCCGGCAGAGGACGTCAGCGCATTTCTCGAGGGGGAGGGGATTGAGACACGGCAATGGTGGGGCAAGGGTTGCCACTGCCAGCGGGCCTACGACCAATATCCTCGATCGCCACTTCCCGTGACGAGGAAGCTCGGCCAACAGGTTTTGGGTCTGCCCTTCTGGTTGGGCCTGGAAAGTGACGACATAATCTCGATCGCCAGCGTGTTGGAGGAAGCGATTGCATCTGCTCGAGCGGGTCAGGAAGTGCCGCGAACGATGCACGGTTCAATCGGGTCGCGCGAACGGTACGGCGCGACTCTCAAGCTCGCGCCGTGAACTCTCTCGCGTCTAACGACGTCATTGTTTTACTTCACGTTTACGATCAAGACGATTTGCTCGAACCCTTCGTCAGGTGGTATTCCGAGCTCGGCGTCAGACAGATTCTCGCTTTTGATTTGGGATCGACCGACGGCACTCATGATATTCTGTCGGACTTGGCGTTGTATTATCCCTTAACCTGGTCGCAGCTCGACGATCTCAACATCCGGAACTATTCCGGAAGTACCACTGGTGACCACTTGGCTATGCATGCTCGGGAGACCTATGCCCCCGAATGGTTGGCCATGTGCGATGCCGATGAGTTTCTGTGCTTAGAGGGCTCCGATTTTGACGCTATTCTCGAGAAGGCGAAAGCAGAATCTATCACAGCCTTGTCAGTTCCTTGCTTCAACATGACAGGGAGATTTCTCGGGGATGAGGATCCCAGCATTAGTTCGCTAACAACTCGCATTGTTCAGCCTTACGCTGAGACGTTCGAAGAACAGCTTGCTGGTGACGTCCCTGTGCCGTTTATCTTTGTGAAACACCCGGTTAAGAGCATCGTTAAGTCGGCTGCATTCTCGTCCTACGTTCCTGGCGGTCATGGTGCAAACGTCGAATACGGGCGAAGAGAGCTCGTCGACTGCTTACGCTTTAATCATTATCCGATGCGATCATATGCAAAGTTTGAGAAGAAGGTCAGTAATGCCGAGCAATTTCTTCGAACAAACGACCACCTCCCTGACTGGTGGGCTTGGCATTGGAGGAGGTGGGTGAACTGCAAGGCTCAAGGGCAGCTGGAAGATGAGTATCGGCGACAGTTCATTTCAGGTGAGGAGCAACGGGAGCTAGTCGCAGACGGCGTTTGCGTGGTGGATGAATCGGTTTCGACTTGGTACCAGTCACTGGAAGACCTTCTTAGACCCGCGCCGGACCCTGATCCGTTGGCGCTAAACACGATTGACGGACAGAAATTGCGGATCGCGGCGCTCGAGGCCAAGGTCGAAGAGCTGACGCGATTGGCCAAATCCGACGCCACGCTTATCTACACGCAAAATTTGGTATCATCCTTGATTGCGCTCTCGGGCTCTGAAGTCGAAACCCCATCAGGTGCCGCAGTCGCCGATAAGTTTTCATGACGTGTTGAGCGACACAATATGGCTGTAGCCGCGAGGCGCCGAGAACACTGACCATCTTCCCTGTGAGCCCGAACGGGTGACGGGTGCATCTGCCCATTCTTTCAATTACTCAGGTGACTTGCATTCAGATGACGATCGTACGCATGGTCACCCAGCGTATCACGTACAAGGAGTGACCTGTGCCTGCCAGGAGACCGATTGACGCCGAGTTTGACGATGTTGCGCGTAAGAAGGTCAGTCCGCGATCAAATTCCTCGACTAAGATGACTGGTTTGCCGAGGATCCGGGCACAAAGTCCGGCGCTCATTCAAGTACCTCTCGACGTGGACATCGAGGTGGAAAGGACGATCGGCGGCGTTGAAATGGGCGTACTGCAAAACGGCATCGCCTATCTGACGCCGGCCGGCCTAGAAGAGGCTGCGGGCGCTGCTCGTTTGACCGTTTTCGAGCTTTCGCAGGAATGGGAAGCTGCGATGGAGGGCGAGCGCTTTTCACGCCAAGGCCGAATTGCATTCTTTCGCGAGTACCTGAGCGAGAATGGGTATACGCTCCCTCACTTATATATCGAGATAATTCGCAAAGGTACGCCATACTACGCTTGCCCGGACCTAGTGTGCATGGCGTTTCTCGAATATTTCGCATTCGAAACTCTGAAGAATAACGCGACTGCGGTCGAGAATTATAGGAATTTCGCACGGCTGGGGTTTCAGGAATTTGTCTACAAGACTCTTGGCTACACCCGTCCTGATAAATGGAAGTATCTTCACGACCGCATTGCTGTCCAGGACGGAAGCGCGCCAGAAGGCTATTTCATTGTTTTTAGCGAAGTGACCGGGATGATCATCGACCTGATCGATGCTGGTCTTTTGGTGAGCGAAAAAACTATTCCGGTTTTCGGCGTAGAGAAGAGTTGGGCCGATCATTGGGCCAAGAGCTACTTTGACGATGTCTATGGTGCACGGATCACGGCTGTGAGAAACCCCCAACTACCGTGGGCATATCCAGATGAGGCGTTAGCTGAATTTCGTCGGTGGTTCCGCCACGAGTATTTAACCACGCGCTTTCCGCGCTACATGCTCACGAGAGCCCACGTTTTGGCCGATCCAGAGAAACCGAAGAAGATCGGAAGCCCATACAAACCACAAGCGATCGAAGAGCCACCTAGCAGGAAGCGCAGAACCCGTTAACTTTGTACAATGCGGAGCCAAAGCCGCTTAGATCAGGCGGCGGAGCGGGTGGTGCCGAACTTCGATACTAAGTAGTGGCGTGAGCGGACAATTGTTGATGCATGTAGACGGGACACGCGCGCCGCCGGGCGATAGCGAAGCAACAATCACCGATGAACCATCCGTCACAGCCGACGAGTTGTTGTCGGATTCGCCGATCTCTAACAACGGCGCGCCCAGAAGAAGCGCCACTCAGCGGACGCTTGCAAGCGCGCTAGTCCGCAGGCGACGTCGCTTCGCCGAAGCCCACCAAGCGGTCCGTGCCGCGATTTCCGAGGCCAACGTGGCTTTGAGGTCCAGTCCTCCAGCCACCGCCCCGCCACGGCGTAGCGCTTGGCGCAAATTGCTTGGATGGCCTCGGCGATCCCCCGAACCGTTGCTGTTCGACAGAAAGTGGTTAGCTTCCCAAAACCGGGAACATCGATCGCCCTCGTTTCGCGAGTATGAGCGAGACCAAGATCTTCATTCGATCAACACCCATCCGCTTTTCTCCGGCGAATATTATCTGGCCCGCAATCCGGACGTCGCGAGGACTGGCATGTCCCCGCTGCGCCACTATGTCGAATATGGCTGGCGAGAGGGACGCGATCCTCACCCTTACTTTGCGAACGACTGGTACCTGTTCAAGAATCCGGACGTCAGTGCGGCGGGCCTGAACCCGCTTGTTCATTATCTTTCGCAGGGATGGAAAGAGGGTCGCTGGCCCAACCCAGTATTCGACCCGCAAGCGTACCTGAGTCGTCACCCGGACGTTCGCGAAGCGGGAGTGGAGCCGCTGACTCATTACGTGCGCAACGGGCTTGCCGAGGATCGGGATATCCCGTTCGACGGGCATGGATCTGAGTGGCGCAGTCTGGTTCGCGTGGCAACTCGCTGCTCTTCGTTGATGGATTATCTGATCCACCATCCCGTTGAAGAAGGTGGCACGCAGGCGGGAGCCTCTAGC
>DATEPO010000301.1:0-4783 GCA_035273145.1 Nitrospiraceae bacterium | reverse complement strand
CACTGCGGCTTGCACGGTGCTGTAGAGCTGGATGTACGTGACGGCGAGATCGTGATCCGTGCAACCAGCCAAGCACGAAAGGGTTGGGATGAGGCTTTCCGCAGTATGCATCAGCGCGAAGACGATGTCCTTCAGGACCTGGATGTTGCAACCACTGAATGGGATAGATCCGAGTGGCAGTGGTAGTCTCACGCTTCGATATTTATTTGGTTCAGCTCGATCCGACAAGAGGGCCCGAGATTCAAAAAACCCGACCCTGTTTAATCATCTCGCCTGATGAGATGAACCGCCACATTGATACCGTGATCATAGCGCCGATGACCACACGAGGCCGGCCCTGTCCAACGCGCGTGCCGGTTCGGTTCAAGCGAAAGTCCGGGCAGATTGTTCTGGATCAAATCCGGACGGTGGATCGAGGACGGCTCGTCAAGCGGTTTGGAAAAGTCGATCAGGATACGGCAGACAAGGTATTGGCTTTGCTGGCAGAGATGTTTGCGGCATGATCGAAGCATCGACGTGGTTTGCCTCTCGGGTTACGGATGAGCCAGCATCCATGGACCGATTTCTTCTCGGTCATGGAAAACGAAGACGACATCAGACCAATCTGAGCGTGCCAAGATGCGATGAGAGCCGGTGGTTCTCTGATTTGTCATCCGATGCGAAGGAGTGCGGAAAGAACGCGAGAGGCTTGGGTAGACAGCCAGCGGCTCCGCTCGATGCACAGTTTCACGGAACATCCAGTGGGACATGTTTGTCAGGAATCAAGGTATCATTACATTCATACAAAAGGCGATCTATGCTCCAAAGAAAACATCAAAAAACCAACTCACGCTCCCCAAAGAAAATCCTGAGGAGATCCCTGTGACACCCGATTACTTCGATGTGTCCTGCGGGAAGGTATGGTCGTATTGCGGCCAGTGACAGTCACAGAGCTGGGTAGCCGATTAGGCGTCCGGCAGAAGATCCGTAATCTCAGGCTTGAACCGAAGGACATCAACCGCGCGATCGAGTGGGGAGCCGCAAAGGCCGTCGGCGGTGATTCGATCCCTCCTCGATACGAAGTGCTCATCTTCGTACTCCTCTTTACTGGCCCCCCGTCACGATTAGTTCCTGCCTGGCAAGCCGGCCGTTTACGATCTGTCGTTTCGGCAGACATCATTGATGAATACCTTCGGTATTAGCCTATCCTAAGTTTCGGCTCATACGTGCCGACATTCGTGGTTTGATCGAAGAGGATTTGCTGCCATTCGTTGAAACGACTCGCGTTGACCCATCCACCATCGCATCACTGCGCGATTGGACGTTGCAAAGTTTGTTCATGTGCGCTTGCAGCAAGAGTGAAATGGCTCGTGAGTGGCGTGCAGATCTGTTCGACCTTCGCCGCGTAGATTCAGTCGGAATTGTCTCTGTCGCCACGTTCCTGCAACTTCTTAAGCATACATCGTAAGGATAAAGAGCAGCCGCGGACGAAGGACGATGATCGGGTAATAATTCACTGGAGCGAGGTAACGTATCTCAAGCTCCATTCGTCCCTAGATCCAATGGCAAGTGGCGCATCGCTCTCTTGCAAAATACGTCGGCGCAGTTTGACGTTCGACCGAAGCTAGCCAAAAGCGGAAGAGGAGTGACGGCAATTGTTATAATGAGTTTGCGCTTGAGGACGGATTGTGCACGCCGCGTCGAGACTGATCAATGATCGTGGCTGCACGTCTGCTCGCATCTAGAAGCTGCTTCAGATTTTTTCGAGGAGGATGACATGTTCGGCCCAATTACACTCCCATACGGTGCCAAAATGTTGTTCAACACCGTCAGGCTCAAGCCCGGCGTGACGTTCGAACAGGTGGAGATGGCCGTCGGGGAATTGTGCAGCGTCGTCAAGGAGACTTACGGCGGTGACAAAGGGGGGTTCATCGCCGGACAGGTGTTCAAGTTCTCCGGCTTCGTCTCCGAGAGCGGCTCCCTCACTGAATCCAAGACGGCAGACGACCATTATGTGATCGTGACCTATTGGCGCTCATTCGAAGAGCACGAACAGTCCCATGCGGACGAAACCTTCAACAGCAAGTTCGCCGCATTGGCGGCCATGTGCGCCGACACCAAAGAACTGGGCTACGATATGCTGTGGCAGGGAGAGTCGAGGGTGTGATAACCCTGAGCCTGCTCACGAATGGAGTGCGGCCGTCCGCATATAAACACTTCTCGTAAGGGTCTACGTTTCCTTCTCCGTCTGCCTGCTTCTCATCTCTTCCAGCAATCGTGGCGAAATTTCGCCGGCTTTGGAGAAATCGTGTCTGGCGTTGTTCGGTTCGTTGAGGGCTAGATAGACAAGGCCGCGCGCGAGGTACGCCTCGGCATTGGTGGTATCGAGCGTAATGGAGATGGAGGTGTCCGTGAGCGCGCCGATGAGGTCTCCCGTCTCTAGTTTCGCTAAACCGCGCAGCAAATACGGTTCGGCATAGCGAGGAGCGATAGAGACGGCCCGGGTTGTATCGTCAAGCACGGCTTGATATTTACGCAAGGTCAACTCCACTCGGCCACGCGCGGCATAGGCATATTCATAATTGGGACTCAGTTCGATAGCGCGGGCCAAATCCTCCAACGCGCCCTGGGCGTCTTCCAGCAGAAACTTCGCCCATCCTCGATTGGCATACACGATGGGATCTTGAGGAGCAAGACCAATAGCGGTCGAGTAGTCGTGTATCGCTTCTGAGAGATCACCGAGGGAAATCCTGGTCTTGCCCCGTGCGAAATACGTTCTGGCATTTTCTTCGCCGAGAGAAATGGCTTGGCTTAAGTCGTTGACCGCCGCATCGAGTTGGCGCGCTTTGATGTGCGCCTCAGCCCTCAAGACATAGGCTGCCGTGAGTGAGGGATTGTGCTGTACCGCTTCTGAGAGATCCGTGACGGCGCCGTTCACATCGTCCTGCAGCAGTTTCGCCCAGCCGCGATTGACATACGCCTCGGCGTGCCGGGGATTACAGGCGAGCGCGGCATCCGCATCGTGCTGCGCTCCAGGGATGTCACCCAATTGGATTTTGACATGACTCCGATTGGTTAAGACGTCGGCATCGGCAGGTTGGAGCGCCAGCACCCGATTATAATCGTTGAGCGCGTCTTCCCAGGCGCCGACATCCACATGAACCGCCCCGCGCAATAAATAAGCCCACGCATTATTCGGCGCCAGTGCGATCATCTGAGCCAGATCCGCTAGGGCTCCATGGGGATTGCCCATCTTGCGTTTCGTGCCGGCGCGGTTGGCATAGGCCAACACGCTGGTGGGAGACAGGCGAATGGCCTCGGTCGTATCGTCCACCGAGCCTGCATAGTCCTTGAGGTTGTATTTCGCGACAGCGCGAATCACATACGTGTCCGCATGATTCGGATTCAAGCGGAGAGATTCCGAGGCATCATCGATCGCGCCGGCATTATCGCCCATCTGTAGTTTGACAGTCGCGCGCGTCGTATAGGCAATCGGCTGCGGCGACAAGGCAATCGCCCGCGACGCATCATTGACCGACCCGGCATAGTCTTTCGCGCGATACTTGGATACGGCACGCGCCGTGTAAAAACTCGCCTCCTCGGTGCCCTGACTCGTATCGGGGCTGTCTAATGCAGAAGAACCAATGGCTTTCAGAGCAGTCGGCGAGTACCCCCGTGCATCAGACGAGATCTGAGGTGGGCCGACATACGCACAGGCGCTGAGGAGTGTCAGACAGACGCCCTGTGCGAGGAATCGTGAGAGACGGTAAAGAGAGTCGGCCAGCATAGTGCCCCATTGTGCGGCGGTGACGGCTCTGCGCCTATCATTGTCTTCGGAAGTAGAGGGGAAAAGTTTCGCCTACAGCGAACGTTGTAGGGTCATCTAGGCGCGCGTACGCCGAGGCGATAGTGTCGATGGATGGTATCGATGACCTGAGATGGGGTTACGAGCAGTCGCTCTCGTGATGCGGTGGAGCTGAATCGCTGAGAGTGTCGATAAAAAAAGTGGAGGAACTGTTCACTCTTTGACGGTCATGGTCATTTCCACCGGCTCCAAGGGATTGTCCCGTTCATCTCGGGGCATGGCGACGATTTTATCCAGCACCTCGATCCCGCGGTACACTTCGCCGAAGACCGTATAGCGTCGATCTAATCCACTGGCATCGGCCACACAAATAAAAAACTGAGAGCCGCTGTCGTTGAAGTCACGCGTGCTGTTGCTTTCTCGCGGCACTTTAGCCATGGAGAGAGCGCCGCGTTTATGCGGCTGATCGTTTGGTTCAGGGGGGAGGGCGTAGCCGGGTCCTCCGGTGCCATGGAGGTCACGGTTCGGATCTTTGCTGGTCGGATCGCCGCCTTGGATCATAAAGCCGGGAATGACGCGGTGGAAACAAAGTCCATTGTAAAACCCCATCTTGATGAGGTTGATGAAGTTCTCGACGTGCCGGGGGGCAGCATCCGGATAAAATTTGACGAGCATGTCGCCAAACTTCGTGGAAATGACGGCACGAGGATTCTTCTTTTCAAATTGCATTCCCATGGGGAACGAATCTAGCAGCACAGGACCGGCTTTCGCAAGATCGTCACAAGCATAACCATCTGTCCGGCAGCTCTTTCAGGCAATGCGTATTGCATACTTTGGGGGATAAACCTAAGTTTCGAATTGGCAGGGAATCCGGCAAAGGCATCCCGAGCTATGTTCGACGTTCATGGAGTCCACCGTCCGGTTTAATCTTGCTCCACAGCAATCCCCCGGCAAGCGCGACGCAGGCGGCAAATCCCAGCGCCACGGGCCAGCCGGCTT
>DATEPO010000300.1:0-6769 GCA_035273145.1 Nitrospiraceae bacterium | reverse complement strand
TTGTCGAGAAACGTCGCGACGTGACTGAAGGATTAACATAGGCCCTTAAAAACTGTCAAGGATGGCATATTTTCGAAATATTTTGAACAAACAGAGGGAGATCAGATGGAATCTGTAGCCCATTCGGCAGCGCAAAACGAGATGCACATAAAAATCGGCAAGATGATTTTTTACGTCACCTGTGCGGTGAGTCTCTGGTTTTTTTATTGGTTTGCCGGCATTCAGTGTCCATGCTGAATTCGGCACGCACGTAGTTCGATGGCCGCACAGTCATTCGTAAAGAGGAGTACAGATGGGAAAGACAATTATATACGTCGTTGTGTCACTGGCTATTTCGCTGGCCTACTTTACGCTCGTCAATCATTTTCTGATGGATATGCAGGGTCTCGATTATTGGTACCTCTTCCGGAAATAATGTGAATTCCTTGTGAACCATCTCGCGACCGTTATGGAGGTTGTTATGGGTAGTGTAACCCGAAAGAAAGCGCTGTCAATTATGGCGCTGAGCGCGATGATCGGTCTTCTTTTGTTGCCGATTATCGTGTCGATTCCAGCGCTGGCTAGTGGCGGTGGGGAGAGTGCTGGTGGTCCTCCGCCCGATGTGGCCAAGAAGGAAGGTGCGGAGCCTGAGAAGAAGGTTGAGAAGGCCCGCGACGTTTATTATAAAACCGAAGGAGTTGTCGTCGGGGCGCCGGCGCCGAAAACGACTGATGGTCCTAAGGACTATCCCCGCTACAATTTCGAGAGTCGAGTGCTTCTTTGGTTTGCCAACCAGCAGCACCTCTATTATGGCAGCTTCGTTCTGGCCGTGCCGATCTTCTGTATGGTCATCGAATTTATGGGGGTCGTGACCAAGGATAAGGCGATGGCCAAAAAGTACGACCAGCTCGCCTACGATTTCGTCAAGATCAGCTTAACGGCCTACTCACTCACCGCCATTTTAGGCGGTATTCTGATCTTTACCTTCTTGACCCTGTATCCGGCCTTCTTCGGCTATCTCTCCAGTATCTTCCGTCCGGTCATGCATATTTACGCGCTGACGTTCGTGGCGGAGAGCGGTACCCTCTACATCTACTACTACGGGTGGGACAAGATGAAGGAAGGGTTGCTCAAGTGGATTCACTTGAGTATGTCGGTCATTTTGAACGTGATCGGGACGTTGCTGATGTTCCTTGCGAACTCGTGGATTGGGTTCATGATGTCTCCAGCCGGTGTCGATGAGCAGGGTCGGTATTTAGGGAATATCTGGCATGTAATCCACACCGCGCTCTGGAATCCTCTGAACGTGCACCGCATCCTCGGCAATATGGCGTTCGGGGGCGGTGTCGTGGCGGCGTACGCGGCCTATCGATTCTTATCGGCAAAGACCGACGAGGAGCGCGCCCACTATGATTGGATGGGCTACATCGCCATGTCTCTTGGGGTGGCCTTCCTGATCCCCCTTCCTTTTGCCGGGTACTGGCTGATGCGGGAAGTCTATGCTTACCGCCAACAAATGGGCATCACGCTCATGGGCGGCTTACTGGCGTGGCTCTTCATTATTCAGGCGACCATGATCGGGATTCTGTTTCTGAGTACCAACTATTATCTCTGGCAGGCCTTGGGCCGCATGAGCGGAGCGGAGCGCTTCCAGCGGTACATCAAGTACTTCGTGTTCATCCTGGTGTGCGGGTTCTTGATCTTCATTACTCCGCATACGATGGTCATGACCCCGGCTGAATTGAAGGCCATGGGAGGCCAGCAACATCCGGTGCTTGGAAATTATGGTGTGATGTCCGCCAAGAATGGCGGCATCAACGTCATCATCACGACAACGGTGTTGACCTTTATTTGGTATCAACGGGGGAACAAAATACCGGCGGTGTCGTGGGCTAAATTTGGAAATATTTTCATGGGCTGTTTCTTTTTCCTTGCCTACGTCAACATTATCTGGTTGGCCATCTATGGATATTACATTCCGGCTAACGTGCGTGTAGGACTCTCGGTCCCACAGGTAGCGACGACGCTATCTTGTCTCTTCTTTATGACGGCGTTGAACCTCAGCATGTTGAAGGGCGCGAAGGAAATCGGTCCAATCATGTGGGGAAAGATTTCCGTGCGATCTCAATATGCGATTATCATGTTGGCGACGGCCTTTACATGGATGATGGGATTGATGGGATATATCCGATCGTCCGTGCGGCTGTTCTGGCACGTCAATGAGATTATGCGCGACAACTCACCATGGGCCTATACCCATACGGTGGGTTTCGGAGCCAACATGATCTCGTTTAACGTCCTCTTTTTCTGGATCAGCATCATGTTTGTCTTCTGGCTCGGGACGCTTGGCGCGAAAAAAGCGCCTGTCGGAGCTAAGGTTCCCGTTCCCGGCGGTGCTTCAGCGCCGGCCGTTGGACACTAATTATTTAGTCTAGGCTTTAACGGGCCGCACCGCATTATGCGGTGCGGCTCAGGAGGGTGTTCACGTGGCGGACTTAATAGGTGCAGCGTTTGACCTCGGATGGCCGGCGCTGGCTTTGTTGGCTGGATTTCTTGTGTACTTCCAGGTCAGCACGCCGGATCCAGTCTTGAAACGTCAACGGGTGTTTAAAACTTTTATCGGCATGATCGCCCTGTTCATGCTTCTCATCGCAATCGCCAATTATAAGATCAATTTCTTCGGCAATTCTCGTCTTCTGCCGGTGTCACTCGCGATGGTGACGGCTCTATCGTTCTTGATGGGCTTGTATTTCGCCAATGTCAGCGCGCTCTTCAAAATCGGCGGGTTCATGTTCTTGGTCGCAGCGGGGCTCTCAGGTTATGGAAATTGGTTGCCGCAGGTAGAGGGCGGTTTTCCGCCTCCTGAAGTGAAGCTTGAGTTTGCCACTATGTCTGCGCAGCAGCTCGCAGATGAAGGCGAGAAAATCATTTTCGGGGGAGTTGGACAAAGCGCCGTGCAGGGGGCGATTGGAAAAGGGCAATGTCCTTTGTGTCATGGCTTCAATCAAGGATTCCTCAGCGAGCGTGCTCCGAATCTATTTGGGATTCCAGAGCGCGCGAAGACGCGCCTTGATGACCCTAAGTACCACAAGGGTAAGCCGGGGGACCGTGATACTGAACAGAAAGAGTCATTCCCAGGGGCGGGTACAGCCGAGACGGCTCAAGAGTATATCGCGGAATCTCACTCATGCCCAAGCTGTTTTGTGGTGGAAGGCTTTGGCGTAAAGGGCACCAACGATAAGCAAAGCCCAATGCCTGCCATTCACAAACCGCCGATATCCTTATCGCTTGGGGAACTCGCTGCAGTCGATACCTGGCTGTACGTTCGAGAAGGTAAAGAAGCGCCCTCCTATGAGGAAATCACCAAGGCGTATGAAAAATTCATTCCCGAAGCGGACCGTCCTAAGCAAGCCGAAGACGACGGAAAGAAACAGGCTGGTGGAAGCCTCTTGGCGGACGGCTCAGAGCCAGTCGATCAGATCTTTCAAAAGGCGACATGCGTGGCGTGCCATACGATTCCCGGTATTGCCGGCGCAGTAGGAACGATTGGTCCTAAATTGGTGGAGAAAACAAACGCACCCACAAGACTGAAGGACCCCGGGTACAAGGGCACCGCGAAATCGGTGAGGGAATACATTACAGAATCGGTTATCTCACCAAGTACGTTTGTCGTCAAAGGGTTTCCCGATAACACTATGCCAAAAGAATTCGGGAAAAAGTTGAGCGCAGGTGCCCTCAATAAGATTGTAGATTACCTTTCTCAACTGGAAGAGGGTAAAGCGCCACCCAAGATTTGACGTCCGTTTAGGGAGTCGAGACGAAATAACAAGGAGAGTTGAGACATGACATCCCTGAAGTTAGTAGAAGGCTATATGCCGATGCAGATGCTCTTTGAGCTGGCGTTCTGCGTGGCCATTTTCGCAGGTATTAGTTATTTGCTCAGTCGTAGCGGTGTATCCCTACCCCGTTTTTGGCAAGGTATTCTGTTTTGGGTCTTCATCCTCCTGTACCTGAAATACAGAATTTATCCGCCGATTCCGTTCAGCGTCAGAGCCATGTATGGGACGGTGTCGTTGATTGCCGTATTTATGTGGGTATCCAGTAATGAGGAGGATTGGCGGAAGTTTAAGCAGCCGATCATGAATGTGTTGGACGCTGCCACGCCGTTTCATAAGTTTCTACGATTGGCGTGGTTAGTCGTCCTGCCGATCATTTTCTGGGGATTTTCTTACAGTTCATTCCTGCCGAATCTTGACGAACCTATTGAGCTGAGGACGGTCCATCCCGCTCCGCCGGCGAGCACAAAAGTACATGGAAAGACGTTCATTCTGCAGACATCCCAGAATCCGTATCGCATCAATCCCGAAGGGAAGTACGACCAAGAATATACGAATGCTCGCATCGTCGAGCAGGGTATGGGACGACTGATGAAGCCCGATGCCAATCCGTGGGATCCAAAGGCGGAAGGCTACCTGAAATATGTCCGTGAAGGCGGTGAGATTTTCTTTCAGAATTGTCACTTCTGCCACGGAGACAACCTCAATGGTCGAGGCCTTCATGCATTCGCTTTTAATCCGATCCCGGCCAATTTCACTGATCCGGGAACAATTGCTCAGTTGCAGGAAACCTTTATTTTCTGGAGAGTCTCGAAGGGCGGCATCGGGTTGCCGCGTGAAGGCTTCCCCTGGGCTTCCGTCATGCCGCCGTGGGAGCAGCATCTGACGACTGATGAAATTTGGAAAGTCGTGTTATTCGAATATTGGCACACCGGTTATTATCCAAGGACGTGGGACTAATCCCATCGTACATTATTGGGTGAAGGGGTACACCTATGAGGCAACTTCGGTTCATGCGTAAGCTCGTATTTCTTCCAACGGTCGCGCTCGGGGCCGTCATGATTTCGGGAAGCGTAGGGATGTCCATCTTTGCGCAGGAGGCCGTTCCGGAAGGATTTAAAAAGAGTGAATTATCTCCGCTGCCGCCCGCCGACATGATCGAGGCAGGGAAGCGTGTGTATTTCACCAAATGCGTGTGGTGTCACGGAGTGGAGGGAGCTGGCGATGGTCCCGCGGCCGATCGTCTCTGGCCACGACCACGAAATTTTAATCAGGGCACGTTTAAGATTCGGCATACGGCGAGCGGTGAATTACCGCTCTTTGATGCAACAAAGCCGGTTGCCGGACAGAACGATCTGTTCGAGACGGTTACCCACGGCTTGCCTGGCTCTGCAATGCCCTCGTGGGACGGCATTCTCACCGAAGAACAACGCCTTCAAGTCCTGTCCTTCGTGACGACGCAATTGGTCAAAGAACGGAAATTCGACGATAAGGCGACTGAGACGCAGACGGTTCTTCAACTCGACAGTATTAAGCCGATTCCATCGAGCAAGGAGAGTCTTGAAAAGGGCGCGCAGCTTATCGTCGATAAGAAATGCATCGAGTGCCATGGCGTGAATGGCCGTGGTGATGGAAATGCCTTCAACCTCAAAGACGACTGGGGATTCGCGATTCAACCGGCCAACTGGCATAAATGCTGGAACTTCCGAGGAAGTCGAAGAGACCCGTACAACGTTAAAAATATCTTTCGGACTTTCTCGACCGGTGTCAATGGAACACCGATGCCATCCTTTGCCGATAGCACTACGCTTGAGGAACGCTGGCATATCGCGAACTTCGTGAATTCGCTGTGCGAGCGGGACGCGAACGGGGAGCCCCTGCCTATTGATCCGCTGACCGATAAGCCGAAGATCAATTTCGTCATGCGGTCGGGGCCTGTCGAAGGGGATATTTCCGACGATCCCGAAAATGAAATGTGGCAGAAGCGGGAGCGGCGGATCGTTGCATTAGGCGGTCAAATAACGCATAAGCCACGGAATTTCGTGACACGTATAGACGATATCTGGGTCAAATCGTTGTACAACGAAAAGAATATTGTCTTCATGTTTCAGTGGGATGATCGTTCGAAGAGCATCGCGACTGAAAAGCCGAAGTTCCAACCCACGGAAGTGAACCTGGAGGCCTATGGGGTGAAGGAGCAGGATCCGAGGACTGGTGAGGAAGGATCCATTGCGGCGAATCAGACGAAGTATAACGTATACAATGACGCACTTGCATTTCAGTTTCCTGTGAAGTGGCAGGAGCTTCCTCCACCTGAGAAGCCCCGGTATTTTTGGGGGGATCAGAAGTATCCCGTCGATATCGTAAAGTGGGAAGCCGATGGTTCCGTCCGCGCCTTTACAGGCAAAGGGTGGGATCAAGACTTTGAAGATCGGGACGACTATACGGAGAAAGTAAAGGTTCTGAAGTCGGAGTGGAAGGACGGTCGGTGGACATTGATGATCAGTCGTCCAAGGAAAGCCGACTACGAGGAAGACACCTATTTTGAGGTGGGCAAATATATTCCGACTGTCTTCTTCGTGTGGGATGGCCACAATGGTGACATTGGGCGGAAGATGTCGGTCTCCGCATTCTATTACACCATTCTCGAACCGCCAATTCCAAAAGAGACGTACATTTATCCCACATTGATCGCAGTAGGCATCGTAATCCTGGAAGGGTGGGTGTTGACCAGGCGAGCGAATAAGAGAAAGCAAAAAGCTACTATTCGCTAAGTCTCAGTCTAGGACCGTACGGAAAGGGGGAGTGGGAAGTTACCCACTCCCCCTTTTCTTTGTTGCAACGCATGGAGACGCACGAAATAGGATGAAGGACGTCACAGGAATCTTATTGGCGGGCGGTAAGAGTCGCCGGATGGGGATCGACAAACGATTCTTAAAATTAGGCGGTGCCAC
>DATEPO010000299.1:0-5282 GCA_035273145.1 Nitrospiraceae bacterium | reverse complement strand
TTGTCTCTCCCGAATTGGCTGGCCACCTTGGTATTCACCGTTCTTTGATTAACAGGTGGAGACGATGAATCGGTCAACAAAAATAGCCTTAGAGCACCTCGATGTGAGAGGTCTCTTGCTCCACAGCCATGAGCGACTCCGCGCCTATCCAGTGGATTGTACGCCAAACGTCATTTGAGAATGAAATCAATCCGTACACAGTAATGAGTAGTTACTTCGGTAGAGCGCCAGGCTAGGGCGGTCATGGACCGAATGTACAAGTATGCACCGCCTACCTTTTGTAAGAAAGCGGGTATAGCGCATTGAAATAATTCCTACATTGCTTCCAGTGGTTTTCTGATGTTGTAGACCCCCAGAGCCAACTAGGATGCACGCAGCAGTCAGGGTAATACTTCGGATTGGGAAAAGGCAGGGGGAACGCCATGGCCGAGACAGAGGAAACGTTTTCTGATGTCGTTGGGTTTAGTTCACCTGACTTACAGGACACAAGAAGTCATGTGCCTCAGTGGAAGACGCTTGGGCTTCGTGAACATGCGGGCCATGCGTTGGAAGACGCGCTATGGAGCACACAGGAGGCGGATGCTTCACCGTTTACCGACCGCTGGGTGTGGAAGTATCGCATGCCTTCATCGCACCTGATTGGAAAAGGAATGGCTTCCATCGGTCGAAGCGCAAACGGCCGAAGTGCGCGCGTACGGAGAGAGCGGGTGCTGGTGCTCGGCGACGGCCCGCTGGCGGACCGGATCGTTGCGGCGCTTCAAAACCATTCGTCTTATGAGTTCGTCGGACACTTACAAAAGCAGTGTGTCGCCGAGGCGCCGGACTTAATCCAAGATGTGAATGAAGCCGCGGAATCCTTAATGCGACTGGAACACATTGCCGCGCGGGATGGGATACATCGCATCGTGGTGACGATGACGGAGCGCCGAGGTCTTCCTATGAATCAGCTCTTGGCGTGCCGGTTTCATGGCCGAGCCGTGGAGGATGCCGTGGCGTTTTATGAGCGGCTGAATCAGAAGATCGCCCTCGAAGGACTGACCCCCGGCTATCTGGTGTTTCACGGCGGGTTTCGGTGGCCATCGCGCGCGGTCAAGCGGGGAATGGATGTGCTCCTGGCCCTCCTGGCGCTGCTTATCACGGTTCCTCTCTGCGTCGTGCTGCCGATCTTGATCAAGCTGAGTTCTCCGGGGCCTGTATTTTATCGACAGGAGCGGGTCGGCTGGCAAGGCCGGCGATTTACGATTCTGAAATTTCGCTCGATGCAGCAGAATGCTGAAGCGGCTGGGCATGCGATGTGGGCCCAGGAATACGATACACGTGTGACGGCGGTCGGTCGATTTATGCGCCGCTATCGCCTTGATGAACTGCCGCAACTTCTCAATGTCCTCCGGGGAGATATGAGCATGGTGGGTCCCCGCCCGGAACGCCCCGAATTTATCGGGCGATTGACGCGTGATGTGCCCTATTACGCCTACCGGCTTGCCGTGAAGCCGGGCATTACAGGATGGGCGCAAGTGATGTTTCGCTATGGGGCAACCGTTCAGGATGCCGCCGAGAAGCTGCAATACGATCTCTATTACATTAAGCACATGTCCCTGCGCATGGACGGACTGATCGCTCTGAAAACGATCCGGACCGTTCTCTTCCAATCCGGGGCCCGCTAAGCGGACCGCCATGACCACACCCATGAACGTGTTGACGGTCGATGTCGAAGAATATTTTCATGTATCGGCATTCGAACGGGTTCTCTCGGCTGAGCGCTGGCCGGAATACGAGAGTCGCGTGGAGCAGACGACCAGGCGATTGCTGGAGCGCTTTTCAGGTGCGGGCGCCAAAGCCACATTTTTTGTGCTGGGCTGGGTAGCCGAGCGGCACCCCGGTTTGATTCGCTTCATCCGCGAGCAGGGCCACGAAGTGGCGTCGCATGGCTATGCGCATCAGGTCTTGACCGCCCTCACGCCTTCCCAGTTCCGAGCGGATATTCGTCGCGCAAAATACATCTTGGAAGATATTCTCGGCGAGCCGGTGTTGGGCTATCGCGCGCCCAGCTTCACGATTATGGAAGAGACGGTCTGGGCGTTGCGCATCCTGGTGGAAGAAGGCTATCGCTACGATTCGAGCATCTTTCCGGTGTGGCATGACCGATATGGGCTTCACGGCGCGAATCCTTATTGTCATCGGTTGACGACCGCCGCGGGTCCGATCTGGGAAATTCCGCCGTCGACCCTGCCCGTGCGCAACATGCGGCTGCCGGTTGCCGGTGGCGGGTATTTCCGCTTATGGCCCTACCGGTTGCTGCGGCGGTGGTTGAAAGCGATCGAATCCGCCGGACATCCGCTCGTCGTGTACCTGCACCCCTGGGAAATCGATCCGGGACAGCCGAGACTGAAGGCCCCCGTATTATCACGGTACCGGCATTATCTGAATCTGCATAAAACGGAGGCGCGATTGACGCAACTGCTGCAGGACTTTCGGTTCGGCTCGATCTGTGAGGCCGTCGCGCCCATACTACAATTGAGCCGAGAACGGGTTGCTTGATGATACGCTCGAATCTTCAACGAAACCCTGCGCAGCGGTCCGTTGCAGCGGCGCCGGAGGTCGTTCTGTTCGATCATCCGGCCGTGTGGAACGCCTATGTGGCGTCACATCCGCGGGGTACGTTCTATCATCGATTCGAGTGGTTGCCGCTGATGGCTCGCGTGTTCGGCCATCGTATCCTACCTCTGGCAATGGTCTCGGGCGAGCAAGTGGTCGGCGTATTTCCGTTGGTCCATATACATTCCCGGCTCTTCGGCCGCGTCCTCGTCTCGATGCCCTTTGTGAATTACGGGGGAGTGCTGGGGGATTCGATTGAGATCGAAGAGGCGCTGTGGCACGCGGCCATCCGAACTGCACGAGAGCATGGCGCCGGCTCCGTCGAAGCGCGGCATTTGAACTCCCACGGTTTTGTCGAACAAGGCAAACAACACAAGGTCGGCATGACGCTCACGCTCGCGCCGACGATTGAGGCGCAGTGGAAGGCGTTTAATGCGAAGTTGCGCAATCAAATTCGGAAATCGGAACTGTCGGGTTTGTCGATCCGTATCGGCGGCGCGACGGATGTCGCCGCCTTCTATGAAGTCTTCTCGCGCAACATGCGTGATCTTGGTACACCGGTCTACCACCGGGCCTTATTTACGGCGCTGTTCGAGGTGTTTCCGGATGCCTGCCGGGTCTTCACCGTATGGGATCAAGATATCGTCATCGCGGCGGCAATCGCCATTGCGCATCGTGACACCTTGGAGGTGCCGTGGGCAGCTTCACGGCGCGATGCCTTACCGCGGTGTCCCAATCACAGGCTCTATTGGGAACTCATTCAGCATGCCATTAAAGCGGGCTTCGCGCGCTTTGATTTCGGCCGCAGCACGCCAGGCTCGGGTCCGTATAAATTCAAGGAGCAATGGGGCGCGACAGAGGTTCCGCAGTTCTGGGAATACTGGACGGCCACCGGGAGGCTTCCAAATGTGTCACCGCAGAATCCACGCTATGCCTTTGCCGTTCGGCTCTGGAAGCAGTTGCCGCTGAGCCTGGCGAATACGATAGGACCGTTCATTGTCCGCAACATTCCATGACTGGAGATCTGCTGTGACTCATTCTTCCGTTCATGTCATGTGTATCGTCGGGGCCCGGCCGAACTTTATGAAGGCGGCTCCGTTCATCGAGGCGTTGGCGGGTCGGGGATGGGCGGCCATCACCCTCATCCATACCGGTCAGCATTACAGCCGGGAGATGTCGGACTTGTTTTTTGACGCGCTGGGTCTACCCAAGCCGCAGGTCGATCTGCACGTAGGATCGGGTTCGCACGCGGAGCAGACGGGGCACATCATGATCCGTCTCGAGCCGCTGCTCCAACTGCACCGTCCGGATCTCGTCGTCGTATTCGGGGATGTCAATTCGACCGTGGCGGCCGCCCTCTGCGCCGCGAAGTTGGGTATTCCTGTGGCGCATGTGGAGGCAGGGCTGCGTAGTTTCGACCGGACGATGCCTGAAGAATTGAATCGGGTAGTGACGGATCACCTGTCTGAATTCCTCTTTACGACGGAACGCAGCGCCCGGGAAAATTTGATACGAGAGGGACTGGCGGAAGCAAAAATATTTTTTGTGGGCAATGTCATGGTCGACACGTTGCTCAAGCATGTCGAGCAGGCGCGAGGGTTAGAGACCAGGCGGACGTACGGCCTTTCGCACCAAGCCTATGGTCTCTTGACGCTCCATCGGCCCAGCAATGTGGATGATCCACACACGTTCAAAGAGATCATGACGGCGGTCAACGAACTCGCCGTAGAGGTCCCCATTCTCTTCCCCTGTCATGTGCGGACCCGCGAACGACTGGCCGCCATCCCTGAGCTGCGGGGGACAAAAGCCGGACGGCAAGGCTTGATTCTTCTTGAGCCTCTCGGGTATCTCGAGTTTCTGTCGCTGATGTGCGATGCGCGGCTCGTGCTGACGGACTCCGGCGGGGTCCAGGAAGAGACCACCGTGTTGGGGGTTCCCTGTGTCACCCTGCGCCACAATACCGAACGTCCCGTCACGATCGAGCACGGGACCAATACGCTGGTGGGAACGAGCCACACGCGCATTGTCGAAGCCGGTCGCGCTGTCCTGCGTCGCCATCGTCCGATGCGACGAACCCCGGACTTATGGGACGGTCATGCGGCGGAACGTATCGTGGACGTGTTGGAGCGGCACTTCCATGCCGGCTCATTGGTGTCGGAACGCACGAACTCGTCGCCAATGGCCTGCTCCAGCGCCTGCGTATCTCACACGAACGGTCAGAAGGTTCAATAAGGTGCCTCCTATGGTGCATGCTCCGGATAGTCTCTTACAACCGCTCAGGGCCATGCGGCAGTATTGGCAACTGCCCGGGGCCGTGCGGGCGGCCGGCCGACGCGATCGCCGGGGCGTACCGGAAGAAGATCCCGGCATTGAACGGTGCGTGGACGCCGGCATCGCCTGGCTCGCACGTGCGCAGGATTGTTCCGCGTCGCGTGACGGGGGGGTGGCCCGGCATTTCAACCTCGTCACGGGGTGGAGCACCTCGTATCCGGAGACGACCGGTTACATCGTGCCGACCCTGTTGGCCTATGCTGACCGGCGGCATGGCGACCAGACTCGTGCGCGCGCTCAGCGCATGCTCGACTGGTTACGATCGCTGCAGTTCGCCGAAGGTGGATTCCAGGGCGGCGTGATTTTCGAGAAGCCGGTAGTCCCTGTCGTCTTCAATACCGGACAGATCCTCATCG
>DATEPO010000298.1:0-2201 GCA_035273145.1 Nitrospiraceae bacterium | reverse complement strand
GTCAGTTCAGCTAATGTCTTCCCTAGTTGGGGAACTACAAACACAGGATCGTATCCGAACCCTCCGCTCCCGGCCGGACGTTGCGCAATCATACCGTTCAACACGCCTTCCACCGTTTCAACCTGTTCTTTCGATGGACGTGCAATCGCCACCACAGTGAGAAACCGAGCCCCGCGCTGTTCGAAAGGAACGCCGTTAAGCTCATGAAGCAATTTTTTCCAATTGTCTTCGTAGCTCACGTGTGCACCTGCGTACCGAGCGGCGTGCACTCCCGGACGTCCACCTAATGCGTCGACTTCAAGGCCTGTATCATCGGCCACTGCTGTGAGCCCAGTATAATCCGCAATGGTCTTGGCCTTCTTGATAGCATTGGCTTCGCAGGTTTCCCCATCCTCGACGACTACAGGAGCGTGTGGGAATTCGATTAAGCTCCTGACTCTAATTCCCAGGTCGCTCAGCAGCGCGGCTATCTCGACCCGTTTATCAGGATTGTGGGTCGCCAGCACGATTTCGTTGACCACGATCGGTTCCTTCCTTACTCTAGGTTGCCGATCATGTCTTTCTGCAGAGACACCAGCTCTTGGATCGCGTTCCAGCCGAGATCCAAGAATTCATCCATATCTTTCTTGTCGAAAGGCACTTGCTCCGCGGTGCCTTGTACTTCGACAAATCGGCCGCGGCCGGTCATGACCAAATTCATATCGACATCGGCCAGCGAATCTTCGGCATACGCCAGATCGACCATCGCCTCTCCACCTACTTTGCCGACACTGATCGCGGCGAGATAATCAACCAACGGACGTTTTTTGATCAGACTTTTCCGTTTCAGAACGGCGAGGGCATCGGCCAACGCGACAAACGATCCGGTGATCGATGCCGTTCGAGTCCCCCCATCAGCCTGAATGACATCGCAATCGATCCAGATGGTTCGTTCACCCATTCCTGTCGGGTCAATCACTGCCCTCAACGCCCGTCCGACCAATCGCTGAATCTCCAGGGTTCGGCCGCCTTGCTTGCCCTTGACGGCTTCCCGAGACGTGCGCTCATGGGTCGCCCTTGGAAGCATGGCATATTCAGCGGTGACCCAGCCTCGGCCCTTATCTCTCAAAAATGGTGGGACTTTTTCTTCAACCGACGCCGTACAGATGACCTTTGTTCCGCCCATTTCAATGAGAACCGATCCCTCAGCATGCTTAATGAAATCTCTGGTAATTTTGACAGGGCGAGTTTGGTCCCGTCGCCGCCCATCACCCCGGACTAGCTTCGTCGCTGCATTCATGAATAGTCCCCAATGATCAAGAACGTTAGATTATAGAGAAGGGCGGATGAAAGATCAATTCAAGGCGGGCCATGCGTAGTCACATTCTCAGTCCCGTTTCCGTGCAAGCACGTAACGAAGAACGAACAGACTCAGAATCAACACACCGATCACCGCAATGAACGCATTTTCATATAAGAAAACGTATGGCATTGCAGTAAGAATAATGATAAAGGACTCCCATTGCAATCGATGATCGAGCGCCGCGAGGGGAGGTCTGTTTGGTTTCGGTCCCGAAGAAACATGTATGCGAACCATGCCTGTTTCATTAGTATCAAGCTTCGACCGATGCTATCCGATAAAGAGATGACAAGGTCACCTCAAATTAACTCGACATTTGGAGTCCGCCCACAAACAGACGATCGTGCCTTGTCGAAGTTGACAGAATAACTGAAATCACCGATGCTAACGAGACTTTCCCACACGCCTTAATTGCATGGAACAGATTCTCATAGTAGATGATGAGGCGCCTATCCAGCGCATGCTGGGGCGTCTCCTTGAACAGTACGGCTATGTGTGCACATTGGCGTCTAACGCCATGGAAGCTCGCCTTCGGCTAAGCGAAAAAGAATTCGCGCTCATCCTCTGCGATGTGAATATGCCGGGGGAGTCAGGTCTCCATCTCGTGAAGCACGTCCTGTCTGAATACCGCCATACCGCCGCCGTCATGGTAACGGGGCTCGACAATCCCCAGTTGGCCGGAGCGGCATTGGAGATCGGGGCCTACGGCTACATTCTCAAACCGTTCGAGTCAAATGAAATTCTTATCAACGTCGCCAATGCCCTCCGTCGACGCCGATTGGAAATTGAAAATCGTGCGCATCGAGACCGGCTGGAATTAACCGTACTGGAACGCACCTCCGCGTTACGGCATGCGGTGGAA
>DATEPO010000297.1:0-2640 GCA_035273145.1 Nitrospiraceae bacterium | reverse complement strand
AGAACTTCCCCCGGCGAATTCATCCGTCAGGTCCGCGCCGAAACCGCCAAGGTCCATTGGCCGACCCGCAAGGAGACCGTCGCCACCGGAATCATGGTGATGATCATGACCATGCTGCTCGCATTCTTCTTCTTCGGGGTCGACGCCGCTTTCTCGTCGATGGTCAAATATCTGCTGAGCTTCCTCGGCTAATCGCCCACGCTCCCCCTCTCCCGCTTGCGGGTGAGGGTCGCGGTGGGGGAATGTTTTGAACGAATTGACAGACAGGTTTTGAGCTATGTCCCGCTGGTACATCATCCACGCTTATTCCGGGTTCGAGAACAAGGTCCGCGAATCGATCCAGAGCGAGGCCAACCGCATGGGGCTCGACCGCTTCGTCGAGCAGATCGAGGTCCCGACCGAGACCATCACCGAGGTCAAGCGCGGCAAGAAGGTCCAGTCGGAGCGCAAGTTCATGCCCGGCTACGTGCTCGCCCGGCTCGAGCTCAACGACGAGGTCTACCACCTGGTCAAGAACACTCCCAAGGTCACCGGCTTCCTCGGCCCCAACGGCAAGCCGCAGCCGATCCCCGACGCCCAGGCGGCGCGGATGCTCGACACCAAGGAGGAGGCCGCGGCCCACGGCGCCAAGCAAAAGATCAGCGTCGATTATGAGATCGGCGATGCGGTCAAGGTCCTCGACGGCCCGTTCGCAAGCTTCAACGGCACCGTCGAGGAGCTCGACTTCGACCGCGGCCGCGTGAAGGTCAGCGTCTCGATCTTCGGCCGCGCGACGCCGGTCGAGCTGGAGTTTGAGCAGGTGGAAAGAGTGAAATAACGCGCAGCGACGCCGATGCGGACCATCGCCGGAGCAGCGCGTAGAGATGGCGCCTATCGGCTGGCCTGCGGGTTGAGCGGCCTCAACCGCGTTAAGCCGACAGGACCAACGTCACGAATTCACTTCGTGACGTAAGTCCCCTTCTCCTTTCGTCATCCCCGCGAACGCAGCGATCCCGCTCAAGGCCGCCTCGGCGGCCCTTTTCTTTAGTCGGTTTGGCAGCCAGAGTATCTCGGCCGAATGTAAGGAGCCGTATGCCCGAGCTTGCGATCGACAGCCTATTAAACGAGGCCCGCCTCTTTGCGCAGTACGAGAATGAACACTACGAGCCGCTGCTCTATGGCGTGAACGATGGTAAGGCGATTGGCACGTACCTTGAGCAGAAATTTACGCATGCCTTGGCGTTAAATTACGCGTTCGAGACTGGAAATTCGGCAGCTGGGATCGATCTTCCTGGTCTCAATGTGGATCTGAAGACGACTAGCATAAGGCAGCCGCAATCGTCCTGTCCGTTCAAGTCGGCACGGCAAAAGGTCTACGGCTTAGGCTACCATCTGCTCGTATTTGTGTACGACAAAGTCGATAACCATGAGCAGCGAACATCTTGCCTAAATATCCAGCACGCCATTTTTGTGAATAAAGACAGAACAGCAGACTTCCAGACTACCAAAGGTATTTTGGAAATCCTGCACAACGATGGCATCGTGGATGACCTCGTTGCATTTTTTATCGACCGAAATCTCCCTCTGGACGAAATTGCGGCTACGAACCTTGCAGAAGAGGTTATCGGTAATCCGCCGGCTGAGGGGTTTCTGACGATCTCTAATGCGCTGCAGTGGCGGCTCCAGTACGCCCGGGTGATCACGCAAGCCGGACAAGTTTCCGGCCTTGAAAAGGTCTACTGAGCAAATGGCCAATAACGAGCTTGGCGATTTTCAGACACCGGAAGCGCTAGCCCGAAGTGTCGTTTCGCTGGTGGCCGGACTCACGTCCACTCCAACCACAATTGTGGAACCAACCTGTGGCGAGGGCAGCTTCGTCAAGGCGGCTCTTGACGCCTTTTCCTCCGCAATCGTCCACGGACTGGAGATACAAGAAAGTTATGTACGAACGCTGGAAAAGCGCTTCCAATTCTGTCCGCGGTTCGTCCTTCACAAAGAGAACTACTTTGACTTCGACTGGGATGAACTGATCTCGAACATGGCGAAGCCTGTTTGGGTTATCGGGAATCCGCCTTGGGTTACCAACACTGAGCTGGTGAAACTCGGAAGCTCAAATTTGCCGAAGAAATCCCCTCAGGCGCACCTCAGGGGATATGAGGCCCAGACCGGCAAGAGCAATTTCGATATTTCTGAGTCCATGTTGCGGGACTGGTTCCGGTGGTGTGCAATGTGCGGTGGCACGTTGGCCGTGATTTGCAAAACCTCTGTTGCTAGGAAGGTGCTGCAATGGTGGTGGAAGCAAGACAATCGAACGCCGACTTCCCGTATTTACTTGATAGACGCGCACGCCGAATTTGGTGCGATTGTCTCGGCAGGTGTTCTTGTTTGCTCTTTCGCCGAGCAATCCACCAGAACTTGTGAACTCTACGCGTCCCTCGACGCTCCCGGACCAACAAGCACATTCGGCCTGGTTGATGGGTACTTGGTATCAGATGAATCATCTTACCGGCGGGGGCGGCAGCTGCTCGGCAAAGCGGCCCCTCAGTGGCGATCAGGTATCAAACACGATGTGGGGGCTGTCGTCGAACTGAGCGATGAAAATGGTATTTTGAGAAATCGGCTTGGCGAGATTGTCGATATCGAGCGAACGTACGTTTATCC
>DATEPO010000296.1:0-2256 GCA_035273145.1 Nitrospiraceae bacterium | reverse complement strand
TTTCGCGGATATTGTGGCTTCCGCTTTGGAGTCGGAAATTACAGGCGCCTATAACATTACCGGACAGGAGCGCATTGACTACATAGATCTGATCCGAGCAGTGAAAGAGGCAACTGCGGCTCGGGCACACATCTTAACTATTCCGTATTGGCTGTTCTGGGTACTACTCAAGACTTATTCGGTATTCGACAGAAAGCCGATGTTCACGGTGGCTCAGTTGAAAGCTCTGACCACACCGGACGTCTTCGAGGTGATCGACTGGCCAGCCATATTCAACGTCCGCACGACGCCACTAGCGGAGGCATTGAACACGACGTTCCGCGACCCGAGGTATTCAAAGGTTGTGCTGGAGGCGTAGGAGTCGGAGAGCGACTCTCCACGGCAGTTCCAGTGCACAGCACACGGTTAGCCCCGAAAAGCATTTCGGGGCTGCAGGTCGTGTGATGTTGCCGAAGGATTGCTCGGATGGTACTCTGCAAGTCCGCGGTGCCGTCGACTTTTCGGCCCATTTCTCACGTCGGTCTAACTCCCGGCAGTGTCGTTGTAATCGCGGCTAAATCGAAGGCGAGCCTTAAATGCTGGTTCGTTAAACTGGTGAGCAAGAACCAACATGCGGTTAATAGTCATCGGCAGTGGCGCAATGGGCTTGGCCGCAGCGTATCAAGCGATCATCGATGGACACGAGGTCGTGGTCCTGGAGGCCGCCTCCGATCCCGGAGGTATGGCCGGTCATTTCGATTTCGACGGGACTTCCATCGAGCGTTTCTACCACTTTGTTTGCAAGACCGATCATCCCACCTTCGCTCTCATGAGCGAATTGGGAATTCTTGACAAATTGCGGTGGCGCTCTACATCCATGGGGTTCTTCAGCGGCGGCCGTCTTTACAGATGGGGCGATCCTATGGCCCTCCTAAGCTACCCCGGCCTCAACCTCATTGAGAAATTCAGATACGGCTTGTTCGCCTTGGTCTGTGTGCGCCGAGATTCATGGCCGGCGATCGAGCATGTGTCAGCCCGCGATTGGATTGTTCGCTGGTGCGGCCTCTCGATTTATCGCCACCTATGGAAGCCCCTGTTCGATCACAAGTTTTACGAGTATGCCGATAACATCTCCGCCGCTTGGATCTGGACTCGCATCCGTCGCATCGGTCGCTCCCGCAAGAGCATGCTTCAGGAAGAGCTTGGATATATTGAAGGCGGCTCGATTACCCTCGTCAATGCTCTTATCGAGAAGATAGAGGCGCTCGGCGGCATCGTCCACCTCGGTCATCCAGCTCGCCGCGTCAATGTCGCTAATCCCGGCACGTCGCAACAGCACGTCACCGGGGTTGAGACTTCTTCGCCTGGTGGCGCTATCCGCACCTTCGACGCCGATGCCGTAATCTGCACGGTTCCCACTCCTTATGTGACGAGATTGGTACCCGACCTCCCGGCAGATTGGAAGGCACGATACGAGTCCATCCACAATATCGGGGTCATTTGCGTGATTTTCAAGCTAGCACGTTCTATTACTCCGCATTTCTGGGTCAATATCTCCGAGCCGGACCTCGATATCCCGGGCATTATCGAGTTCACAAACCTGCGGGACCTGGGTGACGAAACCATCATGTATGTTCCTTACTATTTGCCGGTCACCAACCCTAAGTTCTCCTGGCCCGATCAGCAGCTCCTGGATGAAGCGTTCAGCTGCCTTCAGCGCGTCAATCCTGGCCTTACTCGTTCCGACGTTCTCGCCACCAAAGTCACTCGCCTACGGCATGGCCAGCCGATCTGCGAACCTGGATTTGCAGCCAAAATCCCTCCTATCCAGACCCCCATCGGCGGCCTTCAGATCGCTGACACCTGCTACTACTATCCCGAAGACCGCGGCATCGCTGAGAGCGTGCGCCTAGGGCGCGATATGGCCAAAGCACTGAGCGTGAGGACCGCCCCTTAGCGAACACGAATTCTTCGATGCGGAGTTCTCTATCTGGCGCAATACCGAACCACCCCCGCACAAAAAGGTCCGGCAGCGCCTTCTCTCGCCGGAGCGATGGTGGGCGGCAGAACGCTTCGCGCATGTACCCTCCCCCCCTGTACTTTCCTCCAAAGTATTCCAGAATAAGGAGTTCTGGCCAAAGTCTTGGAATAAAACGGCTTAGTCGTAAGTTGCTGTTTTCAAATAACTTGTACTCCGAAGTGTCGGGTTCGAAGCGCCAGGCCTAAAGGCCTCGCAGCTCTTTGCCCCATTAAGTCCAGTTTAAATCATGTGTCAAG
>DATEPO010000295.1:0-6116 GCA_035273145.1 Nitrospiraceae bacterium | reverse complement strand
CGGAATGCGAATATCAAAAGTGAACAGAGCTTCCGCCTACTATGTTACTGGCACTGTAATCCGCTTTGAACTGAGCATTGCCTTCAAATTGAAACGAAGCCCGGTTGTATTTGTATTCTCCGAAGAGCGCAACATGCTTCGTGAGAAAATATCGAACCCCGCCCAGGGCGTTTAACCCAAAACTGAAATCCGAAGCAGAGAGTGGTTGATTATTGAGCGTTTGCACCTGGTTGCTCGATACACTTGCTCCATACATGCCCAAGCCGACGCCGACATAGGGTTGAAACCGTTTTCCCGGGTACCGAGCGATGACGTTGATGGCGCCCGTCGACATGCTGACATGAGCCCCCTGTTTCTCCAAGGTGGCGGTCGCACCGTTTGGGGCTGTGATTGTTGCTGATTGTTGTTTGATGTGAGGATTGGTATGGAAATACTCACCCTCGATGCCAAGCCAATTCAATCTGGGGAAGAAGAATCCGACTTTGGCTCCCAACAACACGGAATTGGCCAAATCAAGGTCACTAGATTTAAAGCCGGCGCCACCAAAATTGGATCCCAGCCCCTCAACATTTGTAAATGAACCGGGAAGACTGATGCCGCCTTGTCCCGCCACATAGAATTCCGATCGGGCCGTCGCAGAAGTTAATACAAGAGTTCCGACGATAATCACTGAAAAGGCCCATTTGCATACTGATTTTTGCATTGTCATCTCCTTCTGAGCTTCGTAGTCAGCATCGGTCTGATAAAGGGCATCTGTGTGCAGCGGTAAGAACATGTTTGTCTCAGGCATCAATCCTAGGGCTTATTCATCATGGTCTTGAGCAGATGGTGTGCCAAATTATTCACTCCTTCGTGAGTGCTTGAAAAGTCAGCAAAGTAACCGCATTAAGCTAGTAAGATATCATGAGGACGACAAGAAATCCGTCAGTAGAATTGTTTGAAAGGTGAGGCGGCGAACCGCGTTAAACTTAAGGAATGACACCAATTTCTCTCGCGCCTTCACGGGGACCTACATCAATCATACAAAACATCTATCAACTTTTCCGTCACCTGTAAAGTTGCTCCGTTCGCCTTGACCCAGATTTCGGGCCGCTGGTATAGTCACGAAGACTTTCATGAGGCGTGGAAACTTTTGATTGGATGGAGCTGTAATGCTTGAACCCAGCGAAAAAATTTGGATGGATGGGAAGTTTGTGGACTGGAAGGATGCTAATGTCCATGTGCTGACCCATTCGCTCCACTATGGATTGGCCGCGTTTGAAGGAATTCGCTGCTACAAGGGCCGTGATGGCTCCGCCATCTTTCGGCTACAAGAACATGTCGATCGGTTGTTTGAATCGTCGCACATTACCATGTTGGCGATGCCCTACGATAAAAAGCAGATCACCGAGGCGATCATTGAAACAGTGCGGGTCAACCGATTGGAGGCTTGCTACATCCGCCCGCTGGTTTATATCGGGTATGGCGTGATGGGCCTGTACCCTGGTGAGAATCCCATTCGTACGGCCATTGCAGCATGGCGGTGGGGGACTTACCTTGGAGAAGAGGCCTTGAGCAAGGGCATCAAGGCGAAGGTCTCCTCATTTACCCGGCATCATGTCAACATCGCGTTGACTCGCGCGAAGATTTCCGGCCAGTACGTCAATTCCATCCTCGCGAAGTGCGAAGTGAAGGCCTTGGGCTATGATGAGGCCATTATGCTGGATGCCGACGGGTATGTCGCCGAAGGGACGGGGGAAAATGTGTTTCTCGTCCGCCGAGGGCAATTAAAAACGACACCGATGTCCTCAATCCTGGAGGGTATTACGCGCAATTCCGTGCTAGAGCTCGCTCGGGAGCGCAATATCCCGGTCATTGAAGAGCGGTTGACCCGCGATGACCTGTATGTGGCTGAGGAAGTATTTTTGACAGGGACCGCCGCCGAGATTACGCCGGTGCGGGAACTCGATGGCCGCCGAATCGGGTCCGGTACGGCCGGGCCGCTGACCAAGCAACTTCAGCAGGCATTCTTTAGTATCGTGCGCGGAGAAGATCCGTCACACGCCAAGTGGCTGACCCTCGTCTAGCTTCCACCCTGCACAGCGGAGTGTATAAAATGAGCGGACCGCCTAGTGCGCCGTGGCCGGCGCGGGAGGCTGGCTTTCGCCGCTCGTGGCCGGTTTGGATGCGTCGGACTTGGATGTGTCCGCCTTGGAAGCATCGGAAGAGCCTTGCGGTAGAATTGGCGCTGTTTCCTTCTTGTTTAGATCGATGACGGTCGAGGAAAACGTCCGCTCTTTTGAAAGAAGCGCGAGGCCTAACGAGGTGAGCATAAAGATCACCGCTGCGCCGATCGTCACTTTGCTGAGGAACGTGCCCGGTCCTCGGCTGCCGAAGACAGTCTGACTGGACCCGCCGAACGCCGCTCCGATCTCGGCGCCCTTCCCCGCTTGCAACAAGATCGAAGCGATCATCAGAAAGCAGACGATCACGTGAATAATAACGGCCAGCGTATACATTTACACTCCTCGGCGTTCGTTCGCGGATGCGGCGGATACGGATTGATCCTCTGCAAAACGCGCAATTGTAGCAAAGCACGCAGGGTCGAGACAAGCCCCACCCACCAGCACGCCGTCGACCTCGGGAGATTCAAGAAAATGGCCGGCATTCTCGGGATTCACACTTCCTCCATAGAGAACCCGCATTCGTTCCCCCGCATCGTGTCCCCAACGAGAGGCAATCGTTTGGCGCACAATCAAATGGATCTCCACCGCCTGCACAGGGTCTGCAGCGCGGCCGGTCCCGATCGCCCAGACCGGCTCATATGCCACGGCAATCATCGCAATCTGTTCTTTCGACAGCCCATCGAGATCTTGTCTCAACTGGGCCGTCACCACCGTTGTACTCTCTCCACGCTCCCGATCCGCTAGGGATTCGCCGACGCAGAGGATCGGTTTCAGTCCATGCTGCAGGGCCGCGTCGACCTTCTTCTTGATATCCTGATCCCGATCGCCGAACCATTGTCTGCGTTCCGAATGGCCGATGATGACATAGTGGCAACCCACCTCTTTCAGCATCGGCGCGGAGATTTCACCGGTATAGGCCCCCTTCTCTTCCCAAAAGAGATCTTGCCCCGCTAACGCAAAAGCCGATGTCTGTCCCATCGCGTGCCGAGCCGCATAGAGCGCGGTGAACGGTGGAGCGATCACCATATCAATGAACTGTGGCTGAATCAGGTCGGACAGTTGACGAACGTAAGCCGTCGCCTCAGCCGCGGTCTTATTCATCTTCCAATTGCCTACAATGAGTGGTCGGCGCACAAAGCCTCGTGTACTCTATTGGTGGGAAACAATGTTGCGAAGCTGGCTGATGAAATAGGGACCGAAGTCAAAGGATAATAGAACTTGCAGGATGTTCAAAAACGCCTTCCCGCGCGGCCGCAGCGAGCGAAGAGACGAGGCGTATCCTTGCGGTACGTTGAGTCTCCGAGCGACGCGAGAACAAAGCTGGAAGCGTTTTTGGACATCCTGCTACGAGGGTTGATTAGGAAGCGCCGCCAGTCCAGGCATCTCCTTGCCTTCCAAGAGTTGGAGCGTCGCACCTCCACCTGTGGAAATGAACGACATATTTTCGGATTCGCCGGCCCGGTGCACGGCCAATGCCGTGTCGCCGCCGCCGACTATCGTGAGGGCGTAGGCGTTGGACACGGCATGGGCCATTGAAAGCGTGCCCCTGGCATAGGCATCGTTTTCGAAAACGCCCATCGGGCCGTTCCATAAGATGGTCTTCGCGTTCTGCACCGCCTCGCTAAATAATTTGACCGAGGCGGGGCCGATGTCCATTCCGTACCAGCCTTTGGGAATTTCTTGAACCGGCACAATTTTCGTTTCAGCCCCGGCATCAGGGCTGGCTGCCACCACGCAGTCGACCGGTAAATAAAACTTCGTGCCGCGGGAGAACGCATGTTCTTGGACACCTTTCGCGAAATCCAACATCTGGTCTTCAACCAGCGAATTGCCGATTTCCAATCCCAAGGCCTTGATAAACGTAAAAGCCATGCCACCGCCGATGATGACTTTGTCGACTTTTTTGCCGAGGTTCTCAATCACGCCGATCTTGCCGGACACTTTTCCGCCGCCGAGGATGGCGACGAACGGCCGCATGGGATTGGCGACGGCCCCTTCCAAATATTCGATTTCTTTTTTCATCAAATAGCCGGCACCTGAAGTCGGCACCAACTTGGCAATGCCGACTGTGGAGGCGTGGGATCGATGGGCCGTTCCAAACGCGTCGTTGATATAGACATCGGCAAGTGACGCCAATGCCTTAGAAAATTGCTCGTCGTTTGCCTCCTCGCCGGGATGAAAGCGGAGATTTTCGAGCAGCAGGACATCACCCGGCTTCATCTTATCGACCAGTGTTTCCACGGCCGGTCCAATGCAATCAGGCGCAAACGTCACTTCTTTACCCAGGAGGCGCTGAAGGCGTCGAGCAACGGGCGCCAAGCTGAAATTTGGATCAGGTTTTCCCTTGGGACGGCCGAGGTGCGAGCAGAGGATGACTTTGGCGCCTTCATCCACGGCGTGATTGATCGTCGGCAGGGCGGAGCGAATGCGGGTATCGTCGGTAATTTGATGAGAGTCGTCGAGCGGGACGTTGAAATCCACCCGAATGATGACACGTTTGCCGCGCAGGTTGATGGCATCGATCGTCATCTTGTTCAGGTTCATGTCGTCTCCCGAAGCCGTTAAACGTTATTTGATATCGTTAATTCGCAAACATCTGCCGCTCTCTCGGCTAACGATCCACGAATAATCTTCACTCTTCCTATTGATTCTCGTCCTGCGATTAACGATTAACGTGCCTTCACGTCCTTCGCCGCGATATATTTTGCGAGATCCCGCACGCGGCATGAATAAGCCCACTCATTGTCGTACCAAGCCAGCACTTTGACCATGCGATGTTCCAACACGGTCGTGAGCAGAGAGTCCAGCGTCGCCGAATGGTCATCCCCATTTTGGTCCGCGGACACGATCGGTTCTTCACAGTATTTCAAAATGCCTTTTAATGGACCTTCAGCCGCCTTGCGAAAGGCGGCATTGACGCTCGTGCTCTCGCAGTCCCGCTCGGTTTCAACCGTCAAATCAATGAGCGATACGTTCGGCGTCGGAACTCGAATTGCCATGCCGTCCAGCTTGCCTTTGAGTTGCGGCAGCACGAGATGGAGCGCTTTAGCGGCGCCCGTCGACGTGGGGATCATCGATAGTGCTGCCGCTCTGGCGCGACGAAGGTCGCTATGCGGTAAGTCGAGCAACTGTTGATCGTTGGTATAGGAATGGATCGTCGTCATAATGCCATGTTTAATCCCGAACGACTCATCAAGCACTTTCGCAACGGGCGCCAGGCAATTCGTCGTACAGGAGGCATTGGATACAATTTGATGCGCCTTGGGATCATACTTGGATTCGTTGACGCCGAGGACGATCGTCACATCGGGATCTTTGGCAGGCGCCGAGATGATCACTCGTTTGGCCCCGGCGGAGAGATGTTTGCTCGCGCCCTCGCGGTCGGTGAACCGACCGGTGGATTCGATCACTAAGTCCACGCCGAGGTCTTTCCATGGCAGTTCTTTCGGATCTTTCTTCGCCAAAATCTTAATTGGTTTTCCGCCGACTAGGATTTGATCTTCGCGCGCCTCCACGGAGGCGTTCAGCGGGCCGTGCACGGAATCGTATTTGAGAAGATGGGCCAATGTTTTTGCGTCGGTCAGATCGTTGACGGCGACGAATTCAAGGTCCGTATCATGCCACGACGCCCGTAACACATTACGCCCGATCCGCCCAAACCCATTGATACCGATTCGAATAGCCATTGGTGGTAATTCCCCTTGAACTTTCGCTTGAAAAGCAACTGCCTACGCACAAAAAAGCCGGCCGTAATATGGCGACCGGCGAGCCAGACGAATCGTAGCGAGCGAGGGACAGGTTGTCAAGACGGTAATACGGTAATTAGGAAGAGTGAGACGGTCTACTTACCCAGATGGACGCGCCAGTTAAGGGTAGGCAGACCGTCCCGCTCTGGTGGGCGAGAAGGGGGACTGTAATGGTCTTCTAACCCAATGGCCTCGTGGCTCACAA
>DATEPO010000294.1:0-10376 GCA_035273145.1 Nitrospiraceae bacterium | reverse complement strand
AAGCATTACAGCTCCATCCAATCAAAAGTTTCCACGCCTCATGAAAGTCTTCGTGACTATACCAGCGGCCCGAAATCTGGGTCAAGGCGAACGGAGCAACTTTACAGGTGACGGAAAAGTTGATAGATGTTTTGTACGACTGATGTAGGTCCCCGTGAAGGCGCGAGAGAAATTGGTGTCATTCCTTAAGTTTAACGCGGTTCGCCGCCTCACCTTTCAAACAATTCTACTGACGGATTTCTTGTCGCCGCTCATGATATCTTACTAGCTTAATGTGGTTACTTTGCTGACTTTTCAAGCACTCACGAAGGAGTGAAGAATTTGGCACACCATCTGCTCAAGATCATGATGGATAAACCCTAGGAGCGATGCATGCACTGTTCTTTCTAACAATTTCACGATATCAATGTTTCATCAGACTGAGAAGGACAAACAAGTTCGGAAGGAGATGACAATGAAACTGCCCCGGACAGTGTTCCTAACCGTCGCCGTCGTATCTTCCCTTGCAACTGCGTCATTGTCTCGAGCCGAGTTCTATATTGGCGGACAAGGTGGTCTGACAGTCCCGAACAAACTCTCGAATGTAGAGGGGATCGATCACGATGCCGGTCTAAAGACAAGCGACCTCAAGTTAGCCACATCGGGATTGTATGGAGCAAAAGCCGGGTATTTCTTCGGACGCCTCCCCTGGCTTGGCGTAGAAGGCGATTTCTACTATTCTACTCCGCATCTCGAGCAACAACCCGTGACTCAAAGGATCCTGAACCCCATTACAGGACAGTCCATCCAAGTTCAGAACGTCCAACCCGGTGGGCACCTTCACGTATTTGCCGCCGCTCTCAATATTGTGGCCCGTTATCCCGGCAAACGGTTTCAACCCTATGTTGGTGTGGGGCCAGGCATCGCGTGGGCACGCATGTCGAATCTTCCTACTGCCTCTAGCCCTTCTGCAAGCGCTTCAGATAGCAGTCTCATGCTCAATGTCATTGTCGGCGGTCGGTACTTCGTCATGAAACATCTTGCGCTATTTGCCGAATACAAATACAACCGGGCGAGTTTTGATTTCGGAAACAATGTGCAGTTCAAGGCCGACTACAGCGCCAATAATTTCGTTGGAGGGATTGCGGTGCATTTCTAACTCTTCCCGTCTGAATGGAGATTCACCTTTCATTTCTTGACAGTCTTTCTCCTCCTATGATAAAAATTTCCGTTCTGCACTGGAGGAATTTGTATGTACGCGATTGTAGAGACGGGTGGAAAGCAATACCGAGTAGAACCGGGCACTATATTACAAGTAGAGCTTCTTCCTGGAGAGGTCGGAGGAACCGTTGAATTATCCCAGGTTCGTCTGGTTCAAAATGCCAACGCCGATCTGCTGATCGGTCATCCGTGGGTAGAGCGTGCGCGCGTCACCGCGGAAATCCTGCGTCAGGGACGGACCCGGTCGATGATGATTTTCAAGAAGAAGCGCCGCAAGAATTACCGCCGGACCAAAGGTCATCGTCAAAGCTTCACTCAGGTCCGCATTACCGATATCATGACCGCGTAGTAGTCGAACGACCATAAAAGAGGATTCCATGGCAACTAATAAAGGCGGCGGATCATCTCGCAACGGCCGCGATAGCAATCCCCAGTATCGCGGCGTGAAAGCATTCGGTGGAGAGCAGATCACGGCGGGAAGCATTATCGTGCGTCAGCGCGGCACCCAGTTTCATCCCGGCTTTAATGTCGGCCTCGGACGTGACTATACGCTGTTTGCGTTAATCAATGGCGTGGTGAAATTCGAAGGGAATCGGAACCGCCGAAAGGTCAGCGTCTACCCGGCTGCTTGATACTCGATTTCCCGCCTGCTCTCTTGTCTTGTCCCGCGCAGTTCATACATCACTGATCCCCATTGCCTTCCCGGAGTTCGACCATGTTTGTCGATCAGGTGCGCATTTTCGTGAAAGCCGGGGACGGCGGAACCGGGGTGTGCAGCTTCCGCCGCGAAAAATATGTGCCCCACGGCGGGCCTGACGGCGGAGACGGAGGAAACGGCGGGAACGTCAGACTCCTCGCGTCACGGCAACTCACGACACTCCTCGATCTGCGCTATCAACAGCACTACACGGCCAAACCGGGCGGCCCCGGGGAAGGATCGAACCGGCACGGAAAGACTGCGCCGGATATCATCATTCGCGTTCCAATCGGCACCGTCGTCTTCCACGATGACACGGAGGAGCCCTTCGCCGACCTCACGGAGGAAGGACAATCCGCGATTGTCGCCAAAGGCGGCCATGGCGGGCGCGGTAACAGCCACTTCGCCACACCGACCAATCACGTGCCGACGTATTTTGAAAAAGGCACCCTCGGAGAAGAACGATGGCTTCGGCTGGAACTGAAGCTGATGGCGGACGTGGGTCTGGTCGGCTTTCCCAACGCCGGCAAATCCACCCTCGTTGCAGCCATTTCTGCCGCGCGACCAAAAATTGCCGACTATCCTTTTACCACACTGGTTCCCAACCTCGGTGTCGTATCGTGGAAGGAAGGCGCCAGCTTCGTCGTGGCCGACATCCCCGGATTGATCGAAGGCGCGCACGAAGGCAAAGGATTGGGCTTCCAATTTTTGCGCCACGTCGAACGCACGATGTTCTTGCTCCACCTCGTCGACATCTCTGAATGGGCGCCCGACGATCCGGTCGTCAGTTTTGAGGTGATGCGAAAAGAGCTGGCGGCGTACAATCCGATCCTCAAGAACAAACCTTTCGCTGTGGTGGGAACGAAGATGGATAGCCAAGGTAACAGCCAACGGCTCGAACAGTTGCGCGCTCATTGTCGAAAACGCCGAACCCGTTTCTTTGCCGTCTCCGCCATTACACGAGAAGGACTCGAGCCGCTGCTGCTCTATGTGGGGAAACAGGTTGAGGCGTTGAGGAACGCATGCGCCACCAAGCCCTGACTCAGGCGAAGCGAGTCGTCGTCAAAGTCGGCAGCAGTCTCCTGGCATCCCGCGCCTCGGGACTGCAGATGGACCGGATCGAGCGGTTAGCCGATGAGCTGTGCGCCATTAAGGGAACCGGTTGCGATGTCTTACTGGTCTCGTCTGGCGCCATCGTGTCGGGCGTTCAAAAGCTCGGTCTCTCTACCTACCCCAAAAGTCTTCCATTAAAACAGGCTGCCGCGGCGGTCGGACAAAGCCGCCTGATGTGGGCCTATGAAAAAGCATTCGAACGACTCGGCGTCAACGTCGCGCAGATTCTGCTGACCCACCAAGACCTGGCAGATCGGCGGCGATTCTTAAATGCCCGCCATACGCTGAGCGCGCTTCTGAATCATGGTGTCCTTCCCATCATCAATGAAAACGATACCGTCTCTGTCGAGGAAATCCGCTTCGGCGATAACGACACGCTCGCCGCGGAGGTCGCGCATCTGGTCGATGCCGACGTGCTGATCATTCTCTCCGATGTCGATGGCGTCTTCACGGCTGATCCGCGGCGCAACGCCTCGGCCGTGCGCATTCCCCTGATTGCCGAGATTTCGACGGAGATTGAACGGCTCGCAGGCGGCACCAGCAAAGAAGAAGGCACAGGCGGGATGACGACGAAAATCCAGGCCGCCAAGAAGGTCGCAGCCTATGGAGTCGCCACCTTGATCATGAACGGGCAGACACCCGGGCTGCTGCCGACTGCGCTTACTGGACAGGACGTAGGGACGCTGATTCTGCCGCATGGCCAACAATTATCGAGTCGAAAACAATGGATCGCCCACACCCTGCGAGCGAAGGGACACTTGGCCCTCGACGAAGGCGCGATCGAGGCGCTGGTGCAGCGCGGCAAAAGCTTGTTGCCGTCTGGTATCATCCAAGTGACTGGGACATTCGAGCCGGGCGATGCCGTGGTCTGCGCCGATTGCCAGGGGAAAGAAGTGGCCAAAGGCTTGATCAATTTTTCATCCGCTTTGCTGGAAAAGATGAAGGGGCTCAAAACCGCGGACATCAAGAAGACCGTTGGCGATCAAGAGTATGAAGAGGCCATTCACCGCGACAACCTGGTCATTCTCTAGTACTGAGTGCGAAGTTCTGGTGCTGATCATGAAAGAAACTGAATTACCCGGATTTTACTCAGCACTCAGCACTCAGCACTCGGGACTGTAGGCGATGCGCATTGGTTTGTTTGGCGGCACGTTTAACCCCGTCCATCGCTGTCATGTCGTGGCGGCCACTCAACCTCAACGCCGGTTGCGCTTAGACCGCATTCTCTTTATTCCTTCGGGCGATCCCCCTCACAAAAAAAGCCTGTCGCTGGCTCCGGCCAATCATCGATTTGAAATGGTGCGGATAGCAATTCAGGACATTCCGGCTTTCACGATCACCGATGTGGAAATGCGAAGGCCGAGCAAGTCGTACTCTATCGAGACGGTTCACGAACTTCAGAAAGAGTTTGGCCCGGACGCAGAACTGTTTTTCATCATCGGATTAGATGCCTTTCTAGAACTGCATACCTGGAAACAGGCCGCAGACCTGCTTCGTGCCTGCCATTTCGTCGTCCTTTCACGCCCCGGCTCGGCATTTACGTCTCTTTTGAAAATGTCGCTCCTGCCGTCGATGGACCGCGGCCCGCTGGCGGCATTGGATACGCACCGCGCGCTCCAGGTCGATGTGCCGCTCCCCGGTGGCATGAGTTTGATTCTCCTTTCCATCCCGCCCTGCTCCGTCTCGGCCTCCGACATACGATACCGCGTCGCCCACCGGTTGAGCGTGTCAAACCTGTTGCCCGAGGGCGTTGAATCTTATATACTCCAACAACACTTGTACCAACAGGAGGAGAAGGGCAATCGTACTGGAATCTAAGGCGAAGTCTTTGATCATCGCTCAGGCGGCGCTCGACAAGAAAGCCGACGACGTCCTGATCCTTCATGTCGCTCCCCTCACCTCAATCGCCGATTATCTCGTCCTCTGCTCCGCCGATTCCGATCGGCAGGTGCGAGCGATTGCGGACCATATTGACAAGACCCTCGCCACACAACAGGTTCGTCCATTGAGTCTCGAAGGACTCGCGCTCTCGCAATGGGTCGCGATGGATTATGGCGATGTGATTGTCCACATTTTTCGGACAGACCTGCGCCAAATCTATACGCTCGACAAACTCTGGGGCGATGCGAAACGAGTCAAGATTCCGACTGAACGGGTGACAGTCTTACCCGAACCCCTCGACACGACGAAAAAACGACCGGCGCGGCGGGCAGCGAAGAGTCGGTAATGCTCCGGTTACTCTTCACGTTATTTCTCGTCGTCGTCGCCAGCTTAGTCTACGGATACATTCAGGAACTGAATCCAGGCGCCATCACGGTCCGTCTCAGTCCCTCAGGGGTGTACGAACTGAGCCCGGTCTCGTTGATGCTGATCTCGATGGCGACCGGCGCGCTCATTGTGATTCTCACGGTCGGCGTCCGAGAAACTCGTCATCTTATTCTCACATGGCGAAGCAGCCGACTGGTCCGGCGAAAAGAAAAGGTCGATGCGCTGCATCGGGAAGGCGCGCATGCCTTTGTCTCGAAACGGACCGCTGAAGCAATCGGTCTCTTTCAGCGCGCGCTTGCGCTCGATCCCAATCACGTCGACTCGCTGCTGTGGCTGGGGAACCTGTACCGGACGGAGCAGAACTTTTCTGAGGCCATTCGGCTCCACCGCAAAGCCCGCAGCATCGACGAACACAATATCGAAGTCCTGTTTGCGTTGGCTCAAGACTTGGAGGGCGCCAAGCGGTTTGAGGAGGCGCTCCAAACCTTGGAGGAGGTGCTGCGATTTGACTCAGCCAATCTCACGGCTCTCATTCGCAAACGTGAGCTGTACATTCGCCTGGAGCAATGGCCCGAGGCATTGGAAATTCAACATCGGCTCTTAAAGTCCCATTTGCCGGAACAGGATCAACGAATCGAGACAGATGTGATGGTCGGCCTCACGTATGAAGTCGGACGACAGTTACTGGAGCGCGGACATCCGGAAAAGGCTCGACGCTACTTCCGCTCTGCGATGAAACGCGACAAGTCGTTTTTACCTGCCTATATCGGACTCAGTGAAATCCTGATTCATGAAGGCAAAACGAAAAATGCGGCTGAAATTCTTGAGAAAGTCCATACACGAACCGGCAATATCATCGTGCTGCATCGTCTGGAAGAACTGTACTTAGAAATGGGGGAACCCTCGGAAATCATACGGGTGTACCAGGAAGCCGCACAGCGACACCCGCAAGATCCGACCCTGAAGTTCTATCTCGGCAAACTGTATTACCGGCTCGAAATGGTGGATGAAGCCTTCGATGTGCTGTCGACACTGGAGGCCCCACAAGATCAAACCTCTGACTTTCACAAGATCATGGCGAACCTCTTTCTGCGGAAACGCCAGATGGAAGCGGCGGTCGACGAGCTCAAGAAAGCCTTGGGATTCCGAAAACGGGTCGTCGTGCCGTATGTCTGTACCACGTGTCGGGAAGAATCTTCAGATTGGTCCGGCCGCTGCCGGACTTGTGGTCGCTGGAACACCTATGTCGCGCTTCCCTGGGTGGACGCGTCGGGAACTGATTCCCATGAGACGCCCGGCGCCATGGAGGTACGCGCGATTCCGTATCAGGGGATAGCCTCCCCATTTGAAACCGTATAGAGGTACATGGAATGCTGGAAAAATGTTCCCAACGGCGTTCTCGTCTTGAAAGCATCCTCAACGTACCCCAGAGGGTACGCCTGCGGTGCTTCCTGCGTCTGCGGCCTTGTTGGATAACCTTTTTTGAGCATTCCACATCATTCTAGTTAGCCAATCGATTAGGAGATCCAATGACCGACTTTGATGTGTTTGCGGAAAAGGCGCTTCGGGATGAGATGCTCTCACGCGAAGAAGCGCTGCGTGTATTGGCGACTCCGGATGAGCAGTTGCTTGAGCTGTTGAACGCGGCCTTTCGGGTTCGGGAACGGCATTTTGGCCGGACGGTACGGCTGCAGATGTTGATGAACGCCAAGAGCGGGGCCTGTCAGGAGGACTGCCATTATTGTTCGCAGTCGGCCGTATCCACCGCCGACATCCACCAATATGGGTTGCTGCCGAAAGATCAGATGATAGAAGGCGCCCGTCGTGCCGCCTCCGCGAAAGCGCAGCGCTATTGTATTGTAATCAGCGGCCGTAGTCCGCTGGATCGCGACGTCGCAGAGATTTCAGATGCGGTCCGGGCCATCAAGGAAGAAGTTCCCATTCAGGTCTGCTGTTCACTGGGGCTGTTGAACGAAGCACAGGCCAAGCGGCTCAAGGCGGCCGGTGTCGATCGCATCAATCATAACTTGAACACCAGCGAGGCGTTCCATCCAGAAATCTGTACGACGCATACCTTCCAAGATCGCCTCGACACCATTCGGCATGCCCGAGCCGCCGGCTTGGAATTGTGCTCCGGGGGAATCATTGGAATGGGAGAGAGCGATCACGATATCGTGGAACTGGCCCTCTCCTTAAAGGAAGTCAGCCCGCACTCGATCCCGCTCAATATGCTGCACCCCGTTCCTGGGACGCCGCTTCAAGATATGCATCGACTAACACCCCAACGGTGCCTCAAGGTCCTGTGCCTCTTTCGTTTTCTTCATCCGAAGACCGAGATTCGAGTGGCAGGAGGACGCGAGTTCAATTTGCGAACGTTACAGCCGCTCTCGCTCTATGCCGCGGATTCCATTTTCGTCGGCGGCTATTTAACGACTCCAGGCCAACCCGCACCAGAAGCCTGGAAGATGATCGAAGACCTCGGCTTCACCATTGAAGTGAACTATCAGTTTACGCCATCTCAGAATCTCTCCGAGCCACACACTCCTCAATTGCTCAACATTGTGCGCACCTAGTCGTTACTGCACGATCAAAACAGGCTGCTCAAAAAGTTATCCAGCAAGGCCGCAAGGCGGGAGGACCTTGAGAACGCCGCTGAAGAGCTTTTTCGGCAGCCTACAGTCTTTTTCATCTTTTTCACTCCATCCCGTGGGCTGTGGATGGTGAAGGCACTATTGCGCGTATCGAACGAGCACATTCCGATTGTGCGCGCTCTACGAGCACGGAGACTTCACCATCCGCGGCCCACTCCCCTCCTATTCGTAGCGGAGGCCTTCGGCGATTGATTGCTTGCCCGCCCACCGCGCGGGAATATAGGCCGCGACAAATGCCGCTCCGAGAGCGAGTACGAGGGCTTGCACCACAACTAACGGCTGCACAGAGAATCGGATGGTCCAGCCGAACGATTGCTTGTTAATCACTTCTATCAGCAGCACGGACAACAGCATGCCCCCCACGACGCCAAGCACGCCGCCCAATAGGCCCAGATACCCCGACTCCCAAAGCATTAACCGCCGGATATGCAACATCGTTGTTCCAAGTGACCGAAGCATGGCAAATTCCCGACGCCGTTGGAGCACCGACAAGACCAACGTATTGATAATTCCCAATACCGCGATAATGATCGCGATCAGTTCGAGGACATAGGTGACGGTAAACGTTCGATCAAAGATCGTCATAATCTCCTGCCTCAGCTCGGTATTGCTGATCACCATCAACGGCGTCTGGCCATCCGATGAACCGGCCATTCCTCTCACACGCTCTTCAAGCAGCCGTCGCACGACTGCTCGATCCGCTCCCGTTTCCACATAGATTGGGATGACGGTCGTCGTCTCGTCCTGCCAGAGTCGCTGGTAGACACGACGATCCATCACGATCTTTCCACCATCCGTGGCATAGTCGAAAAAAATACCGAGAATAGGAAACTCATGCTCACCTACCGGTGTGGTAAGCCGTAGCATCTCTCCGGTATGCAATCCCGCTGTTCGAGCCAAGACTTCCGAGATGATTACTCCGTCTTTTGCCACCGCCTCGTTCAGCACGGTCGACGAATTGCCATGGACCATGAGATATCGGCTCCGTTCCGCATGGACCCGTAAATCGCGCGAGACCAACGCCACGCGCCGTCCCTTCAGATCAACCGACACGTCTCGATACGTATCGATTGCGGCCACGCCTGGAAGTCCCGTGAGCGATTTCGCCCACGAAGGAGGGATTCGATTGGCCAATTGTCCTGTCTCATGCCCATGCAGCCATGTCGCGGGAGCGACAATCAGATCTGCCAAGACGGTCTGATCGATCCACTCACGCACCGTCTCGCGAAAACTTCCCACCATGGTATCCACCCCGACCATAATCGAGATGCCGACCATCATGGCGGAGATCGTTACGGCATTGCGGCCCGGCGCGCGCGAGACGTGATCAGCCGCCAGCCGTGCCAGAAGCGGCAATCGCGTTCGTCTGCCGGACGGCGCGTGCGCCTGACCCACGGCTACCCACACGCTGCCGAACAAATGGATGACCAGCGGGATCAAGCACGACAGTCCGAGCAATAAACACAGCGCCGCGCCATATCCGAACAGCGGCAACCCCATAATGGGACCAGGTACTGCACAGAGTCCGGCGAGAACGATGAGCAAGAGACCCGTCCAGCCGAGGGAGGAGATCCTCGCGGTTTGAGTCGATTCATAATCGCCTGGGGCCAGCGCTCTCGCCGGGGCTGTCTGTCCGGCGTCCCAACTTGGGACGAATGCGCCGATCATCGAGACGATTGCTCCCAGCGCAGCGCCTTCGGCCCATACCGAAAGAGGCAGTTCGACCACAAAGCGGATCAGCGACACGTCCGCCACGGAAGTATCGATGGATATATAGAGATCGGAAATCGTTCGACTCAGTTGAGACATGAGGCTCTTCGCCAGCAGAACGCCACACCCGCTGCCCAGCACTCCGCCGAACAGTCCCATGGCGGCCGCCTCACTGATGAACAAGATGGTCACGGCCCGCCGCGACATGCCCATCGCGGAAAGCATGCCGATCTCTCGGCGGCGGCGCACCACGGCAAACGACACGGTATTGTAGACAAGGAATAATCCGACCAAGAGACTCACCATGCTCAAGACCGTGAGGTTGAGTTGAAAGGCGCGCGTCATCTGTTCAATTTGATCCGTGCGGCCGGCAGGACGACTCACGGTGACGGCCGGAGGGAGTAGAGCACGCAATTCATCGATCACCTTTTCAACGGGGCGGCCCGGTTCAGTGACGATATCGATTCGATCCAGCCGACCGATCAGTCCGAAGAGCGCCTGGGCGGCCGCAATATCCATGATTCCCACCGTATCCCAGACCGAAGGACGTTGCGCATCGGACTTGATGAGGCCCGCTACCACAACGTCATACTGCCGCATTCCACTTGCAATGCGAAGCGTGGACCCCACGTCAAGCCTCCATTCATCGGCCAGTCGCGTCCCGATAAAGAGAGCCTGTGGCGAGAGCAATTTATCCAAGGAGGGCCGCGCTCCATTCTGATCATGGAATCGAAGTG
>DATEPO010000293.1:0-5079 GCA_035273145.1 Nitrospiraceae bacterium | reverse complement strand
TACAGTCCCGGCCCATGCGAGCAAAATGTCACGTGCAATGTCCAATCGTCCAATGGCTAGGCAGAGGCCCCGCATCGCAATAAACGTATCCCGGCCCCAATCGGTGAACCACGGATAGCCGGCGATGATGGTCTTGCCTGGATGCTTGTCACCCTGTCCTTCAGAGCCGTTCGTCACGCGGCGCAGCGCGGTGTTCACGATATAGGCATCGGCCGCGAGATGCAGCAGGGTTGGAAACATCCGACGACGGCGCTGTTCGGCCATGCGAAGGGACTTCGCGTATCGCTCTAGGTCCATGTCTTGATCGAGCGGCTTTTCTACGTGTTCGTCAGCGGTGACAATCCACACCGCTTCTCGTGCCGACACATCCCATCTGAATACACCCGGAGAAGCCACATCTTCCGTCTCATCGAGGCCGCGCGCCCGTTCCTCAACATAGAGCACATTGCGATACCAGTCAGGTTGATGACGATAGGATCCGTTCGAAATAGTGACGATGGGCGGTAAGTCCGAATAGGGATGCCACGTCAACCGCGTCGAGCATCCATCAGGGACAAATTGAAAGGCAGGATTTTCGTGATGCAGCGCGTGGTAATCGCGCCCGGAGAAAAACGGCCGAAGAATGAGAGCCACCTTGCCGGCTGCATCCCGTACCCGCCATGACAGCACCGTCATGGAAAACCCATGTGGAACAAAGAGTTCGTGCTCGATCCGTGTGCCGTCTTCTAACCGATAGATCCACCGGGGCCATGGATGCGGCTCAAACGACTCGATTCGTTGTGCGCCATCGGGATGAATCACATCGGGCCTGTAGCGTTGGGAGGAAAGGGCGTAGAGGCCTGTTGACGTTTCTACCCAGGCGTCATACCCATTGACCAAGACGACACGATGGGTCGGAGGCGTCATCGCAGCCAACAATAAGGCATGATATCGGCGCGTCCGTATGCCTGCAACCGTACCCGACGCAAATCCGCCCAGACCATCGGCTTCCAGCCATTCCATCCGGCTCGCGCACTGAAGATCCACAAAGCCCTCCCGTCGAAAATCCTGGCGGATTCAATCGCGCCGCTTGCATGGAACCAGCGGCGGTCACGCCATTGTCGCAGGATGGATGGATTGATAACAGCGAAGATTTTGGAGGAACGGGCGGGAGGATTGTCGAATGAAGAACGTCCAGTGAGACAGACACACGCTTCAAGTGTGAACTGCCGATTCGCCGCTCAACGAAAGGAACAATATCCTCGGGTTAATTCCAGGTCACGCTATCCTGGTTGAGGAGAAAGTCAACCAGTTCAATGCTGTCCCGCAATGCAAGCTGAGCCGCCTCCGACATGGGAAGAATGGCCCCCACGGGCCTTCCTACTTCCATATCGTCAAGCGGGGGGATCCCCTCATTCATCGTCTCATGTTCGGGCCGGTAGCTGGCCATCAATCGCTCCTTCGTAGACGTGGAAGCCAGTCAATTCCGTCAGTTTCATCATACCACATGAATTCCAATTCGGGAGAAGGCGGGGGAGCATGAAACGAGAGTCAGACAGGAGGACGTACGGCCGAGTGCGTTCACTCCACAGGTGGGAGGGCGCCAAGGTAGGGAAACTTCCCAATGTGCACGAGTCGGCTACCGCGCACGAGACGAAAATCATTCCGGCTAGGATCGATAAATTGTGGCGCTGCAATAATATCCGTCTCCGGCTTCAACTCAGGCGCTGGGGCTGGAGCATCGCCGGCGTGGAGATAATTATGCTCGCTGTTCTGAACGGCGTTGTAAGACAGGAGGGGATGACTGGTAGGCGCAATTAAAAACCCGATCTGGTTCAGCCCCACAACGTTCCCCGACGCTTCTCCCTGAGCATGCTTGAGAAATGCGACTCCCCCGCCGTTTTTCGTAATGGTATTGCTGATCAGCACTGCCTTCGCACGGTCTGTGACAATGACTCCTTCGAAGAGATTGCGTGTGATGACGTTTCGTTCAAGCTGAACCGTGGATGTTCCAGCGACCGTCACGCCGTGATCGTTGTCATGAATCAGGTTGCCGATCAAGACCGCATGCGAGTCGGCGAATTGAACTCCTGTCGTCTCGCTTCCTCCAATGCTACAGCGTTCGATACGGACGTCTTGCACTTGCTGCCCGAAGAGCATGCCGTTGATCCGAACGTCATGTAGCACAATACTGTTGCCATTGAAGATGCCCATGGCATGGCCGCCGTGTTCATGAATGGTCATGCCGCTGATTTCAATCTGCGTCGCCCCATACGGCCATTTGCCGATATGAAAGACACCCACTCGTTCCCGACCGAGAATTTTGACCTTCTCAATTCCGTCGCCGATGAGCCGCAACCGATCCTTACTGTGAATGGTGACATCTTCCTGATACTCGCCGGCCTTGACGAGAATGGTATCACCGGACTTCGCGTCATCGATCGCGTCCTGAATTGATTTGTATTGGCCGCTGCCATCAAGCGCCACGATGACGGTGCGCGGCTCAGATGCGATCTGCGCCGGCTCGGCATTCGGTGCCCGCACAGCGACCGCTCCGTTGTTCAACGTCATGACAACCATCATGATCGCCAATAGAGACCAGCCAGGTTGCCGCGAGGAACGCCTCCCGCATGATTGCCTCCTTACAGATCGTAACATTCCAGCAAGGTACTTCATTTGGTTGTGACGCGTAAAGGGCCATGCTATCTTCCGGCATGCTTCTGATAGGACTTACGGGCGGGGTTGCAACCGGCAAGAGTACCGTGGCGAGGCTGTTCAAGATATGTGGCGCGGTCATCATCGATGCCGATGATCTCGCCCGCCAGGTCGTCCAACCGGGGAAACCGGCGTGGCGCGATATTGTTCGACTCTATGGCGAGCAGGTGCTTGAGAGCGACCGGACGCTCAACCGTCCGGCCTTGGCGAAGATTGTCTTTCGAGATCCCCGCAAGTTGCGCGCACTCGGCGGCATCATCCATCCTAGAGTCGCCCGCGAACAATCCCGACTTGCCAGGAACATCGCGCGGAAATGCCCCAGCGCGCTCATCGTGTACGACGTGCCCCTCTTGTTTGAAGCCGGCGTCGACAAGCGGGTAGACCGGATTGTCGTCGTGGCCGCCGATCGGAAGACACAAATCACACGACTTCAGCAGCGCAATCATCTGACGAGGGCCGAGGCGCTTCGACGCATCCGGAGCCAAATGCCGCTCGCTCAAAAAATGAAACGGGCGGATTATGTCATCGACGGCACGTTGCCGCTATTTCAGCTCAAGCGTGCGGTGAACGTGGTGTACGCCACGTTACGCAAAGAGATGAACGGTCATTGAGGTAAGGATGTACCTGGGCAGGGACAGCGACTGGCGTGTTAGCGGAATTAGTCGGAGACGGAGATCCCCGACATCTCCTCGGGAAGCATGACAGTCAGGGCGTAAGGAGCACTCGAATCCTTATGTGCAATCGCGACCAAGGTGCAGACTTGCGGCTGCGTCTCGGGGGGAAGCGCGAGGAGCGCGGGAAATTTGATCCAGGGAGCCGTGATCTCTGCCTGCTCGACGTGGAGTCGGAGCGCAAGCAGTACATCCCGGACACGTGTGTGGCATTCTTCGTCGGCAAGCTGATGAGAGGCCGTAATGCCCAGTTCCCACAGCGGTTTGCTGATGCCGACCGACAGGTTCAAGCCCACCTGTTCGGCAATCTGAGTGACATCGACGAGCACGCCGGCCTCGATGGCCTCCTGCCGGTTGAGGAGCTGTCCCGGCTTTTGCTCTTGAGATTCATAAATCGTCAACGCTCGACTCGTGACAGGCTCCGTCTCCGGCGAAGAGACTGATGCCGTTGAGTCCTCCCCCTGCCCCGCGACAAGAGACTGAGACGGCTCCTTCATCTGACGGGCCGTGATAATCCCTGCATAGACTTCTCGCGCAGCGGCTGACCAAGACGGATTGAGAGGAAGCCCACGAAAGGCTGCTTCTGCCGCTTTCTTCTCGTCGTATGTGAGTGCTCGTGTCGCCACGTTCAAAAGATAACGCTCCCCGCCGGCTTGTCAAGGGATCTATTTGCCTAGCCTGACAAACAACCGTGCACAGCGGCCGATCCTCTGTCTGGTTGCCTTCCAACCGGGCTTTCATGAAAGTCCCTGTTAAGACCCCTCGTCGTGCAACCGTATGAGGCCCTGTGGTAAATTCCAGTCTATGCAGAATGTCGTGATCATCGGATCAGGTCCCGCAGGACTGACGGCTGCCATCTATACGGCTCGCGCCAACCTCAAGCCGGTGCTCATTCAAGGCGCGCATGCAGGCGGTCAATTGACCTTGACGACCGAAGTGGAAAACTATCCAGGCTTTCGCCATGCCATCCTCGGACCCGATTTAATCAAAGAAATGTGGGCGCAAGCCGAACGGTTCGGCACGCAATTTATCACCGGCGATGTGACATCCGTCGATCTCAAGACGCTTCCCCTTCGTGTTACGGTCGAGGGTGAACAGACGATCGAAACGAAGGCCTTAATTATCGCTACCGGCGCGTCGGCGATCTGGCTTGGCATTCCAGGCGAAACGGTATTAATGGGGCATGGGGTGTCGAGCTGCGCCACGTGCGACGGGTTTTTCTTCCGCGGGCAAGAATTAGTGGTGGTCGGGGGTGGAGATACTGCAATGGAGGAAGCCAACTTCCTCACGAGATTTGCCAGCAAAGTCACTGTCGTGCATCGTCGCGATAAACTCCGCGCCTCCAAGATTATGCAAGACCGCGCCTTCAAGAATGAGAAAATCACGTTCGTGTGGAATTCCGCCGTAGAAGAAATCCTTGGGGATGGTGTCGTCACCGGCGTTCGCTTGCGCAATATCGTCACCGGTCATGTATCGGAACTGAAATGCGCCGGCGTCTTTGTCGCCATAGGCCACAGCCCGAATACGGCTCTCTTTGAAGGACAGGTCGAGATGGATGCGCGTGGATATATCGTCACGAAGCACGGGATGGCGACGAATGTGCCGGGCGTGTATGCGGCGGGAGACGTGCAAGACATCCACTACCGGCAAGCCATTACGGCAGCAGGATCGGGGTGCATGGCGGCGATGGATGCGGAGCGATATCTGGAGTCCC
>DATEPO010000292.1:0-4260 GCA_035273145.1 Nitrospiraceae bacterium | reverse complement strand
GACCCCGGCACCCAGTACGATACGACGATCAACGAATGGCACACCTGCCCGGAAGATGGACGGATCAATGCCTCCAATCCATGCGTGACGGGCGATACGTTGGTGGCCACCGCGGACGGCTGGCACCGGATCGACGAATTAGTGGGGAAAACGGCCGAGGTCATAGGTTCGGATGGCCAACCTCATACCGTCACCAATATTTTTCCGACGGGCCGCAAGCCGATCATGCTGCTGACCACGGAGTCCGGCTATCAGGTCCGGATCACCGCAGACCATCGTGTGCTCACGAAGGCATGCGGCGACATTGCCGTCAAGCATCTCACGTCGCTGGATCGCCTGATCTTGCAAGGCCCGGGCTTCGGGCGCCAGACTCTCCCCGTTGAATTTGCCTTCGGGATCGGGGTGTCGATCAGCGATCTCTGTTTTACGCGGGCGATCCAGCGCGACAATCAGGAAGAGCTGATGATGTTCGTGATGCCGATCAAGGAAGCCGAACTGCTGGCTTCTGTCGCCGCCGGAGTGAACGCCCAACAGTCGGTCCTCGTCGCAGCAGGAGGAGTCGGCTCATCACGAATCCGTGAAGACGCGGCCGTAACACGCGGAATGACGACAGCCCGTCTGGAAGTCGAGGCACGTTCCATGATCGATCTCTTTCACCAGTTGACGGTGACGGAGGAAGGGCTGGACCGAAAGCGGTTTGCCCCGACTGTCTACGAACTCGACCGAGCCGGATTGGCCGCGTTGCTGCGCGGACTCTTCACGGCCGACGGCACGATCGTGCAAGAGGGCGCGCAGATCGTCTTGCATTCATGCTCGAAGGAATTGCTGCATCAAGTCCAACTGCTCTTATTGTCGTTCGGCATCAAGTCGGCGCTCGAGCATAATCGCAAGAACGAACTGGCGGCCATTATTTCGGGCGAGGCCGATCCACGGGATTATCGCATCGACGATACGTGCACATTGAGGATCACCCGGGCGTCGCGCAGACTGTTTGAGCGCGAGATCGGATTTCATCCGGACAGTGCCAAGGCCGTGGAGCTGGCTCGGATCAATGCCAAGATGACGTATGATCTTGATGAATTGACGGATGCCGTCGCGTCCATCGAACCGGCCGGCGAAGAAGAGGTCTTCGATCTGACGGAAGACGCGACGCATCATTTCGTGGCGTCCGGACTGGTCGTGCACAACTGCTCCGAGTACATGTTCCTCGACGATACGGCCTGCAACTTGGCCTCCTTGAACCTGAGTCAGTTCTATACGGCGGAAGGCTGCTTCAACCTCGAAGACTTCCGGCATGCCGTGCGCCTGTGGACGATCACGTTGGAGATCAGCGTGCTGATGGCCTCGTTCCCCAGCCGCGCCATTGCCGAGAAGAGCTTTATCTACCGCACGCTTGGGCTCGGGTACGCCAACATGGGAACCATTTTGATGCGGCTCGGCATTCCCTATGATTCGCCGAAGGCGCTGGCGATTTGCGGCGCGATCACGGCGCTCATGACCGGAGAATCGTACGCCACGTCGGCCGAGATGGCGGCCGAGCTGGGTCCGTTCGACGGCTATGCGCGGAATCGCGAGTCGATGTTGCGGGTCATCAAGAATCATCGTCGGGCGGCGTATCATGCACCAGGAGAAGACTATGAATCACTCACGATCAAACCGAAGGGCATTCAAGCGGAACAGTGTCCACCGGATTTGCTGCTCGCGGCACGCCGCGCCTGGGACCGCGCGCTCGAACTCGGGACGGCGTATGGCTACCGGAACGCGCAGACGACGGTCATTGCCCCGACCGGGACAATCGGGCTGGTAATGGATTGCGACACTACCGGAATCGAGCCGGACTTCGCGCTCGTGAAGTTCAAAAAGCTGGCCGGTGGCGGATATTTTAAGATCATCAATCAAAGCTTGCCGCCCGCGCTCAAGACGCTCGGGTACACGGATCCACAGATTCAGGAGATCGTGACCTATTGCACCGGACGAGGCACGCTGAAGGGCGCGCCGTTCGTCAATCATGCCTCGCTTGAGTCGAAGGGATTCGACGGGGCGGCGCTGGATCGGTTGGAAAGCGGACTGGCGCAGGCCTTTGAAATTCAATTTGCCTTCAACAAGTGGGCGCTGGGCGAAGAGTTCTGCCGGGAAAAATTGGGTTTCACCGACGCGCAGATGAACGAACCGAATTTCAACATGCTCAAGGCGCTCGGCTACACGCAGGAAGACATCGTCGCGGCGAACGACTATTGCTGCGGCACGATGACGGTGGAGGGAGCGCCCCATCTGAAGGCCGAGCACCTGCCGGTCTTCGACTGCGCCAACCGGTGCGGCCGAACCGGACAGCGGTATATTGCAGTCGATGCGCACATTCGCATGATGGCGGCGGCACAGCCGTTTATCAGCGGCGCCATCAGCAAGACCATCAACATGCCGGCGGACGCGACGATCGAGGAGGTCAAGGCGGCCTATCTGCTCTCGTGGCGCTCCATGGTTAAGGCAGTCGCGCTCTATCGGGACGGCTCGAAGCTGAGTCAGCCGCTCAACGCCTCATCCGACTCCGGCGAAGTCTCGGACGTGAAGGACAATCCCGACGTCATGCGCGCGGCCGAGAAGATCACCGAGCGCGTGATGGTGCGCTACATCGGCCGGCGCCGCCGCATGCCGGACCGCCGCGGAGGGTACACGCAAAAAGCCATCGTCGGCGGGCATAAGCTGTATCTGCGGACCGGGGATTACGCGGATGGGACGCTGGGCGAAATCTTCCTCGACATGCACAAGGAGGGCGCAGCGTTCCGAAGTTTGATGAACTGTTTTGCCATCGCTATTTCGCTGGGCCTACAGCATGGCGTGCCGCTCGAAGAATTTGTCGAGGCGTTCGTCTTCACGCGGTTCGAGCCGAACGGGCCGGTGAAGTTGAACGATCGCATCAAGATGTCCACCTCGATTATCGATTACATCTTCCGCGAGCTCGCCATCACCTATCTGGGCCGTCATGATCTGGCGCAAGTGCAACAAGAAGATTTACGCATGGATTCGGTGAAGAAAGACGAGCAGGACCCCGAGTGCGCCGACAGCGAACCGGCCGATCCGCAAACGCTGGCAACGCAAGCCATCAGCCCCGATATCTTTCCAGCCCGCCGCACCAACGGCAACGGGAACGGACATGGCAACGGCAACGGGAGTGTGCACAAGGTCGAACTGAAGCGTGAGACGGTGACCTATACGGCCACGGCGGTTCAGACCGCGCGCCTGCAAGGCTATGAGGGCGATCCGTGCATGGAATGCAAGCAGTTCAAACTGGTGCGTAACGGCACGTGTCTCAAGTGCGAGAATTGCGGCGGCACGAGCGGCTGTTCGTAGAATGTGAAAGGTCAAAACATTTGTTCCCTGTGCGATTCAGTCTCAAAAAGAAAAGGAGAATAGATGGGGAAAAATGACAGATACGTTGTGAAGCATGAGGATGGATGGGCTGTAAAGAAGTCGGGCGCGGAACGTGCCAGCAGCATCCACGGCACTCAACGTGAAGCCGAAAGCTCTGCAAAGGACATTGTTGCGAATCTCGGTGGGGGAGAAGTTCGTATCCAAGGTCGGGACGGCCAGTGGCGCGACTCCGACACCGTTTCACCTGGCAATGATCCCATGCCGCCTCGTGACGAAAAGCACTAGTGCTCTAGCGGCATCCTCGTTCAGGAGAACATCGGGAATGATTGTTTTAATGAGGGTGTACGGAGATAGAAGGAGAAGCGATGCGCCAAATCGGCAAGCAACCCATTCATGATTTCGTAATCCGCTCCATTCCTCATCTCTGGGAGGAGCGCGGCATCCAAAGTGTCGAAATCAATCCGGGGTCGGAAAAGAACAAGTGTGCGAAGTCCGTGGACCTGTATCCCGATGTCATGGGGTTCGAAACGGAGCACGGGCAGGGACGGTTACAGTGGGTGGCGGAAGTCGAAACGGAAGATACCGTCACGCTTCACAAGGCGCGCACGAACTGGCGCAAGTCTGCCGCCTTAGGCGTCCCCCTGTACGTGATCGTGCCGATCGGCTTTCGGGATCTTGCCGCCTTGATTGCGCAACACGAAGGCGTGCCGGTGGCCGGGTTCTACCACTATTGGTTCCATAACCAAGAACTACAGTTGGTCGGCAACGAAGGCGTTGGCTGTGACAGCCATTGCGCGTGACGGTCCAGTAGATCACCGAATTGAAACAAAAGACTCCTTCTCCACATTCAGTGCCCACCGACAATTGGATGGATTATGTAGCATTTAGCTT
>DATEPO010000291.1:0-2658 GCA_035273145.1 Nitrospiraceae bacterium | reverse complement strand
AGGGCCGCCTGAAGGGCCGGAGCGGGTGATCTGATGCGGCTGGTATTTTTAGGCGCCCCAGGTGTCGGCAAGGGTACGCAAGCGGAGCAAGTATCGTCCAAGTTCGGGTATCCCAAGATTTCGACCGGTGATCTCCTTCGTGACGCGGTGCGAAATAAGACCGCCTTAGGGATACAAGCCAAGGCCTTCATGGACCAGGGGAAATTGGTGCCGGATTCTGTGGTAATCGGTTTAGTCAAAGAAAAGCTGAACGAGCCGGCTACGGTAAAGGGCTTTCTGTTAGACGGATTTCCGCGTACGGTGGCTCAGGCGCAAGAATTGGACAAGATTCTGAAGGAAAAAGGACGGCGGCTCGATCGCGTCATCAATGTCACAGTGCCACGCAACGAGGTCGTTCGGCGCTTGAGCGGGAGGCGAAGCTGCCCAAAATGTCAAGCGGTGTTTCATCTGGAGTCTGCGCCGCCCAAACGGGAAGACGTCTGCGATCGATGTGGGACGACACTGGCTCAGCGCAATGACGATCGTAAGGAAACGGTGGAAACTCGATTGACGGTCTATGACGAACAGACGGCTCCGCTGATCGCCCATTATCGCGAGCGTGACCTCTTGTCAGATCTGGATGGCACTGGACCCATCGAGCAGGTCCAACGGCGGCTCACGGATCTGTTTGCTTTGCAGGGTCTGTCGTGATTATTTTAAAAACGCCCGCCGAAATCGAAATCATGGCGCGCGCCTCTCGACTGGTCGCGGAAACGTTGGCAATGCTTCGGCGCGAAGTGCGTGCTGGAGTGACGACGGAAGACCTGGATCGACTGGCTGAGCAATTTATTCGGTCGCACGGCGGCACGCCGGCATTTAAAGGCTATCGAAACTATCCCAAAACGCTCTGTGCATCCATTAATGACCAAGTGGTTCACGGTATTCCCTCCAAGCGTGCGCTGAAAGAAGGCGATATTGTCGGACTCGACCTTGGTGCGATCGTGGACGGGTTTTACGGTGACTCGGCGGTCACCGTGGTCGTCGGTAATGTCAATCCTCGGATTGCCGAGCTGGTTAAAGTGACGGAAGAATCATTGTATGCGGGGATTGCCCAGGCGGTTGTCGGCAATCGATTGTCGGATATTTCGCATGCGGTACAGCGGCACGCTGAGGCGGCAGGCTTCTCGGTGGTGACTGATTTTGTCGGACATGGGATCGGACGACAATTACATGAAGAGCCGCAGGTGCCTAACTACGGGAAGCCGGGTCAAGGCCCACGGCTTCAAGAGGGCATGGTGCTGGCCATCGAACCGATGATCAATATGGGGAAGAGCGGCGTGCGCGTCTTGGACGATCGGTGGACAGCCGTCACGACCGATGGAAGCCACTCCGCGCATTTTGAGCATACCATCGCCATTCAATCGAGCGGTCCGCCTCGGATTTTGACGCAGGTACCGGAATTGATCGCGGCGTGCTGAGGTAGGTCGAGTATCAATGGCGAAAGAAGATATCATCGAGGTTCAGGGGACGGTCGCTGAAACGCTCCCTAATGCCATGTTCAGAGTGCAGTTGGATAATGGACACAAAATTCTGGCACATATCTCGGGGAAAATGCGCATGCATTTCATCCGGATTTTGCCGGGCGATAAAGTGACGGTGGAATTGTCTCCGTATGATCTGACACGGGGACGCATCACGTATCGGTTCAAATAGAAGAAGACACACACATGAAGGTTAAATCGTCAGTCAAGCCGATTTGTTCAAAATGTAAAGTAGTTCGTCGCAAAGGCGTCGTGCGGGTACTGTGCGAGAATCCACGGCACAAGCAGCGACAGGGATAGCAGGATGCTCAAAAAGGTCCCCAGCCGCGTTCTCGGCAGAGGAAAACCCTCAATGTACCGAGGGGAAAAGAGGCCGGTCTTGGCCGGCTCAGGGCTGGGTGTGGTGAAATTGGAGGTACGCCTCCGGTTTTTCCTTCGCTGCGGCCTTGCTGGCTGACCTTTTTGAGCATCCTACCCAAGGTTACTAGAGATTGGAGGACGTATGGCGCGAATAGCGGGAATCGATTTACCGAGAGACAAACGCATTGATGTGGGGTTGACCTACATTTTTGGTATTGGGCGTAAGACTTCGGCGCATATCTTGGACAAGGCCGGTGTCGACGGGTCGATACGCGTGAAGGATCTCAGTGAAGATCAGATCGTTAAGTTGCGCGAAACGATCGATCGGGATCATGAAGTCGAAGGTGATCTCCGCAAAGAAGTCTCGATGAACATCAAACGCCTCGTCGATATCGGAACGTATCGAGGTCTGCGCCATCGGAAGAGTCTTCCGGTCAGGGGGCAACGGACGAAGACCAATGCTCGGACAAGGAAAGGGCGGCGGTCCATGGGAAAGGCCAGAAAACCGGCTGGTGCGTAACCGTTTGACTGGGCCGATGGCGTAAAAGGGGATAAGCATGAGCGTGAAAAAAGGGAAGAAAAAGGAGCGCAAGCTGGTCCAGAGCGGGGTCGCTCACATTCAGGCCTCCTTCAACAATACCATCGTGACCATTACCGATATGGGCGGTAATTCCATCGTGTGGGCGAGCTCCGGGAATCAGGGCTTCAAAGGATCTCGGAAGAGCACGCCCTTCGCCGCTCAGCGAGCGGGGGAAGCGGCCGCCAAAAAAGCCATGGA
>DATEPO010000290.1:0-9191 GCA_035273145.1 Nitrospiraceae bacterium | reverse complement strand
GCACGAGCAAATCACGCCATCCCGAGCTCAGCGATTCGCGCACCAACAAATCGCGAAAGACCACACCATAGCGACGCAGCAATTGACGGGCAAGTTGCTCGACGGACGAGGTGCGTGCCGTCTCGGATTGCGGGCGTGATTCCTGCGTCATCGGCCGTAATAGTGACCATCGGCCTCCGGCCGACCTGGGCCGCCGTGATCGTTCACGCCCTTCGGCCCGCCGACGCCGAGGATCCAGCAGAGCACGCAGATTATCGAACCCATCGGCGGTCACAAGGCCCGCCGCCGTGAGCTCCCATAATCCGCCTTCAACTTCAGAGGCCAAATGGCCGCTGCCTCTCACCAAGTCAGCAAAAAAACTGGCGCCATGCGTCTGCAAATGTTTCAACAGATCCTGGGCGACAGCGCTGACAGTCGAAGGTGAATCGAACGCGTTATCTTTCCGTTCTTCGATGACCATCATCAACCATGCGGCATCTTCACGAGCAAACAGGCTGATGGGCGCAAGGCTGGTCGGAATGATTCGATTGCGCCGGCTTGGCCTGGGCCGGTCAATGGCTCCTTCGAGTCGAGGATGCGGCGACAATCGCCCCCACATGATCGATCCACCGAGACACAAACGATCCAGCCAATCCGGATCGTACTTCGCGACGCGAAGAGACAAGAGATGCCGCTCCCACGCGGACGCGGCGGCTTCGAATCCTGCCAATTGTCGGATGATTTCCAGAAGGCCGGCTTCACCATGCAAGCGCGCGCCCGGCGTGACGTGTTGCCATTGGAACAGAAATGTCATGAACTCCGCCGCCGTCACCGGCTCCACTTCCCGGCGGAGCGCGCCGATCGTCAGACGATGGATGCGGGCCAACAAGCGGCGGTCGCACCATTCGACGGAATCGGAGAGTAGGTTCGAGGTTCGAGGTTCGAAGTTCGAGGTTTGGTTGCGGAGAGGCGGACGGAACCGGCCGCGCAAAACTTGGCCTTGAGACTCCAGACGGAGCAAGGCACTATCGATGGCTTCGACCGGCAAGGAAAGTTTCTGAGCTAGTTCTTCAGCCGTCGTCGGGCCTGTGCTCTCCATCCATCCTTGAACGATGGTCCCAATCGCTTCCTCACGATTTAGCGGGTTTTCCTGTGCCCCATTCACCACAATGGGACTGAACTGAATTTCAGGAAATGCTGCTTGAACATAATCGGCTCGTTCGGTCGCAACCCAACCACGAACCTCGGCTTCATTACACCCTCCCAGCCCAGGTGCGCCGGGACGCGCCCCTTCCCGAGAACCTGGAACCTGAAACCTCGAACATCGAACCTGCACGACGGACGCCCGCCCAGCGATAATGAGCGCCGATACATACTGACTCCAACCCGCCGCGACTTCCTCCGGCACCCATATTAAGGTGAGGAGCGCATCGTGCAGTTCATCTGGATCGCGCACGACGGGCCACGCCTCCTCCATCACCTCGGCCATCGCGTCGGGGCTTAGCGCGCCCAGTTGTCCGGCAAGTTCAGGCGGCAAGCTCCGCCGCATTTCCACGGCGCGCGCGCGGCGCTCTTCGAGCGGGGCATCGTCGAGATAGGCGTACGGATTCGCGTTGAGAATTTCGTGACAGAACGGCGACGGCATCGGCGTCTCGATCGCGATGCAACGAATCTGCTTGGACTCGATCCGCTTCAGCACGTCGATGAGCCCATCCACATCCATCGCTTCAGTCAGACAATCGCGAAACGTCTCGTTGATCAGCGGATGATCAGGCACTTCACCACATTCTCCGGGATGGTTGTCCTGGCATGCCATAGCCCCCGGAAACACCGCGGCCAGAAGATCTTCCGCTCGCATCCGTTGAATCTGCGGAGCCACGCGGCGGCCATTAGAAAAACGAAGCAGCGCCAGTGCCCGTGTGGCGTTCCAGCGCCACCGCGTCATAAACATCGGCGCCTGCAGAACAGCCTGCAACAGGACCTCCCGGACGGTATTGGAATGGAGAAAACCGAAGATCATCTCCAGCGCGAAACTGTGCTTTTCGCCAAGCGACAGCACAATCCCTTCATCCGTCGCCGCGGCCTGCAATTCAAAATCAAACGTCGTGCAAAAGCGCTTTCTCAGCGCGAGACCCCACGCGCGATTGATCCGCCCGCCGAAGGGAGCATGAAGGACGAGTTGCATGCCGCCGGCTTCATCGAAAAATCGTTCGGCAATAACAGTGTCCTGAGTCGGCACCCTGCCGAGAATCGCACGGCCGGCCACGACATAGGTCACGGCCTGCTCTGCGCTTCGGCGGTCCAATCCGCATTCCGCCTGCAGCCACGCGAGAGAGTTTGATGATCTGATGATCTGATGATTTGGGGATTGATCGGGAGAATCAGGGGAATTTGTTAATGTGGTAATCTGATGATTTGGGACTTGGACGGAAGGCAGCATGTCTGCGATCTTCTCTCGGATCGACGCGACCTCAGCGGAAAGTTCCGCTGTTCGTGATGGCGCTTCTCCCCGCCAAAACGGAATTGTCGGCGGAGCGCCGTGGGCATCCTCCACCCGAACCTTGCCGGTCTCCACACCGCGAATCCGCCATGACGCATTGCCGAGGAGGATGATATCTCCTGCCAGACTCTCCACAGCAAAGTCTTCATCGACCGACCCGACCACGGTGCCGTCCGGCTCGGCAATGACTGCATAGTTGGCCGTATCGGGAATGGCGCCCCCTGAGGTAATCGCCGCCAATCGTGCGCCGCGCCGCGCGCGAAGACGATGATTGATGCGATCGTGGTGAAGATAGGCCCGCCCTCTTCCACGATTCGTCGCAATTCCATCCGACGCCATCCGGACGACGGCATCGAAGTCATGTCGCGTTAACTTCCGATAGGGATAGGCCCGGCGGCAGAGATCGAACAGGTCGGCTTCACGCCACTCTTGAGCAGCCGTCGCGGCGATGATCTGCTGAGCCAGAATATCCAACGGGGCGGGCGGTACTTCGATACGATCCAGCGTGCCCGATCGAACGGCATGAATCAGCGCCGCACATTCGATCAACTCATCGCGCGTGGTGGCGAAGAGACGTCCTTTCGGAATCGCGCCGATCCAGTGACCCGATCGCCCCACTCGTTGCAGGCCGACTGCGATGGATCGAGGGGAACCGATTTGGCACACCAAATCAACGGCGCCGATATCGATGCCCAACTCGAGCGAGGCCGTGGCCACGACGACCCGCGTCTGCCCTCGCTTCAGCCGCTCCTCCGCAGACAAGCGAGTCTGCCGTGACAGACTGCCATGATGCGCCGCCACAGCCTGTTTGCCCAGCGTCTCGCAAAGGCGTTCTTCCAGATGATGGGACACCCGTTCGACCAATCGCCGCGTATTGACGAAGACCAAGGTCGAGCGATGCTGCAGCGCCAATTCCGCCAGTCGATTGTAGATATCGCTCCAAATGGCGTTCGTCGCCACCCCACCCAATTCGTCCTTGGGCACTTCAACGGCCACATCCATCTTTCGCCGATGGCCGACATCGATAATAATAGGGGCGTTCGAGGCTCCGAACGTTTTCTCGTCTCCGACGAGAAAGTTTGCGATGGTATCGATCGGCCGTTGCGTGGCCGACAGGCCGATACGCACCGGCCGCGTCGCCGCACACGCTTCCAGTCGTTCTAACGAGAGCGCTAAATGAGCGCCGCGTTTATTGGGCGCCAGCGCGTGAATCTCGTCCACGATGACGGTCCGCACATCCGTGAGAATTTTTCGACTCTTCTCGGCGGTCAGCAATAAATACAGCGATTCGGGTGTCGTAATGAGAATGTGCGGCGGCCGGCGAAGCATCTGTTGGCGATCCCATACCGGCGTATCGCCGGTGCGCACCATCACGCGAAGTTCGGGCATCAGCAGACCAGCCGAAAGAGCCGCTTCGGTAATTCCACCTAGAGGCTGCTGGAGATTCTTCTGCACGTCATTGCTGAGCGCCTTGAGCGGCGACACATAGACGACGTGGGTTCGGTCATCCAACTCCCCGTCCAAGGCCCGTTGAAAGAGTGAGTCGATACAGGAGAGAAACGCCGCGAGCGTTTTACCGGAACCGGTGGGCGCGGCAATCAACACATTGCGACCTGATTGGATGGCCGGCCAACTCTGCGCCTGGACATCCGTCGGCGCGCCGAAACGCTGTCGGAACCAGTCGGCAATAATGGGGTGAAACGATGAAAGCGACATGGACCGAATGATACCATGCCGCCGCGGGTGCTGTCGTGAGTGAGTCAATCGGTATCATGCGCATCTTGCGCATATCTTGCGTCTCTTGACAATTCGCGCCGTCGGAAGGATAGTCCCTGTTCTTTACGAAGGAGGCCCCATGAAGTTATCCACGGTGATGATTCACACGCGCTCCATTGTTATCGCATTATGTTTAGTCCTGATGCAGGAGCAGCAGGGTCAGGCGGCCGATCGTGAGAAATTACTGTCGGACCCCGGGGTCTATGCGACGTTTGCCGCCTTCAAGCTTGATCCCGAGTGGTGGGAGTTGGACAAAGAGGCCCGAGACGCTGCAGCGGCAACCGTCAAGGACATAGTCCGGAAACATAGCGAACAGATCGCGATCGATACCTACTTACTTCGAGGCTTGTCGGAATACGCGGACGTGCTGATTCGCACGCATGGATCCGACCTGTCGCGCAATCAAAACTTTTTAGTTGACTTGATGGGGACCACGTTCGGCGCGCATCTCATCAACACCTCGACGTTCAATGGCATGACGAAGAAGGCGAACTATGTGCCGAACTTTCCGGATGAAACCAAAGCCGCGCTCAAAACACAGGCCGATCCGGGCGCCAAGCCGTATGCCATTGTCATCCCGATTCGAAAAGATGCGGCCTGGTGGCTCCTGAATCAAGAGACGCGCACGCGCCTCATGAAGGAACATACCGATGCCGCACTTCCCTATCTCAAAACGGTGAAACGCAAGCTCTATCACTCCAACGGGCTTGACGACTTCGACTTTATTACCTACTTCGAAGCCGATAATCTCGCCGACTTCAACAATTTGATTCTCTCCCTGCAACAGGTGAAAGAGAATCAACATAACAGACGATTCGGCAGTCCGACCCTCCTCGGCACCATCCATTCGCTGGATGAAATCCTGGATCTGTTCACGCGATAAGGCGGGATTTTTCGAGATGTTGGTGATTCTCGGTGGCGGCTACACGGGCCGCTTCATCTACACACAGGCCATCAGGCAGGGATTATCGGTGTTGGTGACGAGCCGTACTCCAGCTGCCCATCTCGATTTTGCCGCGCCGTTGCACCGGCTTCAATTCGATCTGGATCGTGAAGACACGTGGCGCAACATTCCCACAGACGTCGACCTCATTTGGTGCTTTCCCGCCATGCCGCTGGAATCCATATCGGCATTCGCCGAGACCGTGCTTCGACACGCACGGCGCATCATAGTCTTGGGCAGCGCGTCGGCCTATGCGCTGTCCTCCACCGACTCTGATGCCGTTCTTGACGAATCGGCGTCCATCGACACGACGCGCCCGCGTGTGGTGGGAGAAGAATATCTTCGAACACACGCGCACGCGATTGTCCTGCGCGTGGCGGGCATCTACGGCCCAGGGCGCAACGTGCTGGATTGGATCCGCCGAGGGAAAGTCGGAGCATCCCAGCGGTATGTCAATCTCGTCCATGTCGAGGATTTGACGGCGATCTGTCTTCTTGCGCTGCAACAGGGACAACCCGGTGCAGTCTACAATGTCAGCGATGGACATCCGCGCCGGTGGAGCCAAATTTGTGAGGAGGCGCAAAAGAGATGGGGGGTCGTACCGCTGAAAGACGACTTGGATCCGCGGACCGGGAAACGTCTTTCGATTGACAAAATAACGCGGGACCTGCGCTACCGTTTCCAACATCCCGATCTGTATCACGCCTTGGAGACCATCGAATCATCTACTTCAAGCCGACCGCCCGGCGCGCCGACTGCGTAATCGATTGGCGAGCGTTCCAGAACTCTTTCCATGGATCGTCCTTCATCGTCTTGAACCGACTCAGGACCGTTTTCACGGTAAACTGATCGGGCATCAGATGAGGCAATTCGTCCCATCTGACCGGCGTGGAAACGGTCGCGCCCGCTCTCGCGCGGGTGGAGTAGGCCGCGACAGCCGTCGCGCCACGGCTGTTGCGCAAATAATCGAGAAACACTTTGCCCTTGCGTCCGGCCTTCGACATCTTACTCGTATAGCGATCGGGCTTCTCCTTCACAAGCCGTTCAGCAAGCGCCTGCGAAAACCCTTTCACCTCATCCCATGTCTGTTTGCCGGTCAGTGGCACGACCACGTGGAGCCCTTTCCCGCCTGTCGTTTTGACCCAACTCTGCAATCCCAATTCAGTCAGTCGATCTCGGACCAGCTCAGCCGCTTCGACGACACGCGGCCACGGCAGTCCTTCATCGGGATCCAAATCGAACACCATGCGGTCCGGGTATTCGATTCGCCCGGCGTGCGAGCCCCATACATGAAGTTCCAATGCCCCCATCTGGACCAAAGCGATCAACCCGGGAAGATCGTCCACCATTAAATACGGGGACGCCTTTCCCGTTCCTTCTTTGATCTCGATCGAATGAACGGCACCAGGGACCATTCGATTCGTATGTTTCTGATGGAAGCACTCTTTCTCATGGCCTTCCGGACAGCGCAACAGCATCATCGGCCGCTTGACGATATGGGGCAAAATGCGATCGGCGATCGATTCATAGTACGCCGCGAGATCTCGCTTGGTGAGGCCTTGCTGCGGGTAGAGGACCCGAGTGGGATGGGTCAAATGGATGCCGGCAATTTCCACCTCGCGTTCTCCGGAGCGAGCTGGCCTTCTTTTAGGCGCCTCTGTCGCGCGCATCGATTGATTCGGCGTGGGCGGCGGCTGGGCAATTTCCCGCCTGACGTCTATCGGTTTCTTATCCTCGCGAAGCCCCTGAAACGATGGGTGGCGCAGCACGTGATCCGAGGTCCATTCGGTAAAAGCGATCTCGGCGACGAGTTCCGGGCGGACCCAATGGACATTACGTAGCGGGCCCGGCACGCGAGTGTGGAATGGAGTCCGCGTTTGTCGCAACTGCTGCAGGCGCGCCGCCAACGTCTTCAAAAGGCCTGTGCTGAAGCCGGTGCCGACGCGGCCCGCATAGATCAACCGATCATCTTCATAGACCCCGATCAGTAAAGCCCCAAAACCGGTCCGAGAGCCGGACGGATCGGTAAACCCACCAATGACGAATTCCTGCCGCTGAAGACATTTGACCTTGAGCCAATCTCCGCCTCGGCCTCCCCGATAGGGAGCGCCTTTCCGCTTGGCAATCATGCCTTCCAGACCGAGGCGGCATGCCGCCTCATAAAACGCCTGACCGCCTCCCACGACATGGTCGCTGTATCGCAGGGGACCGTCCTGAGGCATGGCTTCCAAGAGATGCTTCAGCGTGTCTTTCCGTGTCTCGAGCGGAGCCAAGGATACATCGTAACCATCGAGATACAGCAGATCGAACGCATAATACACCAGCGTGGCGTCGGCGCCTTCACTCAACGCGCGCTGGAGCAATTGAAAAGAACTGCGCCCATCCGGCTGCAACGCCACCAATTCGCCGTCGAACAATGCAGTCTGTACCGGGAGTTGCGCGGCGGCCTGCGCCACTCCTGGAAATCGATGCGTCCAATCTTGACCGGTTCGGGTCAGCAGTTGCCCCTTTCCTTTCTCGACCCGGCACTGCATGCGGAAGCCATCCAATTTGATCTCATGCAACCATTCCCCTCCAACGGGAGACCGATCCGTCAATGTCGCCAACTGAAACGGCATGCTATCGGGAAGAGCTGTTTTGCGCGCGCCTTCAATGTGGGAGGGATCGAGGGAGGCTGAGGATGAGGTTAAGGCCGAAGGTGAGGAAACAGCTTCGCCGCGATTGCTGTGCCACACTGATTCATCGCTTGATTCCATGTCCTCGATACGTCTCCCGCTGAGAATGCTCTCCGGTCTCTCTTGCACGATATCACGCTGATCCTGAGCCGCTTCGTCGTGCTCTTTGATGAGCAGCCAGTTCGTCTTTCCCGTCTCGTCCGTCTGTCCGTGCATGCGGACCAAGTTCCACACCCCACGCAGCTTTTCTCCTTCGAGATGAAATTTCAGTTTCCCCTTGCGCAGGCCGGCAGCGGCGTCTCCCTCGGGCACCCAATGGCCGCGATCCCAGAGCTGCACCCGCCCGCCGCCGTACTGGCCTTTCGGAATCACGCCCTCGAATCCCCCGTACTCAAGCGGATGATCTTCCACCTGTACAGCCAACCGTCTTTCTTTTGGATCGAGACTCGGCCCTTTCGGAACGGCCCAGCTTTTCAGCACGCCACCCTCTTCCAATCGAAGATCATAATGAAGGCGAGTGGCCGCATGTTTTTGAATGACGTACAGCCGCTGCTCGCCACCCCCATGTACCCGTCCCTCGGGCTCCGGCGTGCGCATGAAATTACGCTTACTGCGATAGATCTTGAGTCCCATGCTCTAGCGTACCAGAAGCTCAGGAAGCCTGCTGAGAGTCGACCTCCTACAACCTCGGGGGTCAAGCCGGCTTTTCAACAGACCATTCCTGCTGTGTATAGTGAGATATGCCTTATGCCACAAACAGCCAGCCCCCGGACGGCTTTCACTATTACCCTGACTTTCTTTCGGTGGAGGACGAACGCGCATTGATCGAACACATCATGACCCTGGAATTTTCAGAGGTGCGCATGCATGGGGTGACGGCCAAGCGCCGTGTCGCGCATTTCGGATGGGTCTACGGGTATGAGTCGTGGCGCCTGGCACGCGGTCCTCAGGTTCCCGATTTCCTGTTACCGCTACGAGAACGCGCGGCAACGCTACTCGACCGAAAGCCGAAGGATCTATCCGAAGTCCTGGTGACCGAATATCCACCTGGAGCCGGCATTGGTTGGCATAGGGACGCGCCGATGTTCGGACCGGCGGTGATCGGCATCTCGGTCGCCTCGGCGTGCCGTTTCCGTTTTCGGCGCAATCATGCAGGCTGGTCCGAGAGCAGGACCTGGAGGTTGGAGCCTCGCTCTCTCTACATCCTCCGCGGGGCGGCGAGGGTCCAGTGGCAACACTCGATCCCGCCTACGAACGCGTTGCGCTATTCCATTACATTCAGAACGGTGCTCGATGAAAGCCGGTGGGGCCCACCTGA
>DATEPO010000289.1:0-5460 GCA_035273145.1 Nitrospiraceae bacterium | reverse complement strand
TGACATGCCGGCAAATTGTAGGAGGCGTTCATCCAGAGGGCAGGGATAGATATAGTCACCCTGCATGCCTGCTCGAATAGCTCGACACTTATCGATCATCCGGCCAAGGTGCACGTAGCCTGCCAATCGTACCCGAATACTCCTCGGGTATTGAATACGCAAATCTAGGGCGGTCGAGTTCACAGCATCTTGTGATGGTCGAAGGTCAGACTTTTTACGACGACTTCGCCATTCTCATAGGTAATAATCCGCCGATTGGCCGGCAGGTCGGACGAGGCGACCCGTGTATGGGTATCCGTGAAGCTCTCGACGTTGGTCAGTTTGCCGTCTTGCGGCGCGTAGTAATAGACGGTGTACCGAGTCGTCAGATATTTTCCGTCTTGAGTCACCGCGCTATCCTCGACGTTAATCGTGAACGCCATGTTCGGCATCTTGCGGTTGATCTGCGTAATGCGGTCGCCTTTGACGCGATAAAAAGAATGCATCCCGTCGCCATGAATGTTGAGGCGCGGGCCGAGCGGATGGTCTGTGTCGTTGCCCACCGTCAAGGCATGCTTGCCATCGGATTCTTCAAAACTCCGGGGGCCGCGATGCACCGCAATCATGCCGATCTGCCCTTCCGCCCATTTCTGAAGATCCGGATCGGACAGCGTGACCGCGACTTCTCGCGGGCCTTTCACGGAGACGGTTCCTTTGGCTTCTTTGCCGTTCACATTGACAGTGAGGTCGGCGGTAAATCCTTTGAAGTCGGATTGCCAGCGTGCCGTTTTTTCAAACGCTTGGCGTAGAATCGCCCGGGCTTTCGGGTCGTCTTGTACCTGAGTGCCTGACTGTTCACCTTTATGCATGTCCATGGGCCAACGCTCCTTTGTGACGCGATCATTGAAAAACGTCATTATAAGATGGCCTCTGGGACAACCACAACTCGGTCCATACACTCGCTGTCTGTTTCCATGATTTCAAGTGTTTAGGGCCGGCCTTCGAGTCGTCGCGTAAAAAACGCCAGTGTTTATGCATGTTTTATAGCCACATCGCGTCAACGTCGTGTATAATAAAGCCGGTTTAGCTCTTCTCGCAATCGTCTAAGGAAGGAGATCCTTCTAGGATGGAACGACGCCCAGCCTCGCATACTGAAGAAGAGGAGATGAATCAGCGGCGCAAGTTACTGAGTCTCGCCAGGAAGGGAGACCCAAAGGCCATTAGTCGACTGTTCGAGCTGTACCAGGTTCGAGTCTACAGCGGCAAGACCTTGCACAAAGCAAAACATCTCCCGACCGTGATGGTGCGTGACAAGCAGAAGAAGTCCACGAATCAAAAGGTCGTTTCAAAGCGGGCAGCCCGCGGCTCAGCAACTCGTCGCGTCGAGCGAAAAGCGGCTCGCAAGGTATACGCAAATAAAAGGCGGCGCCCCTAACCTTCAACCTCCTTACTGTACCGTCACTTTAAGCCCTCCCCCAGCCAGACGGGTCGCAATATCTTCCGCCGTCTTTTGTCCTCCTTCATAGACCACCGCGCTTCCCTGATGGTCGATTTGCCAGGCGAGTTCAAACGCGCGTGCCGGATTCATGCCGGGAATCACCTCACAGAATAATGAAATGACCTGTTGATAGGTGTGGCAGTTACAGTTGAAGACCGTGACACGCGCTTCCAGGCCATCGCCCGTGCTGATTGTCGAATCTTCAATAGTCTCCGGAACGACGATTGTCGGAGGACTATCCGGCATTATTGTATTTTACCTTCTTCCCATCCGGAGTGCCAAGGTTCGCCCCTGTTTTTCCTGGTCATGATCCTTGAATAGATGAGCGTGGATTAGGCACCGAGCACCGAGCATCATTCTTCTTCGAAGTCAGTATCCTTCACGTGCGATCGCTCGATGCTGAAGCGTCAAGCGATCCCGAGTACGCATCCGCTCAACGAGGTCATAATGGGCTTGCGAATCGGTGACCGCTTCCAACTCGTGTCGAGCCGCCAGTCGAGCAGTATAGTGAAGCGCGGCCGAAGTCTTGAGGAGAGCCAACGCATATTCGTAATCGTAGCCTTCATTGAGATCGAGTCGGCCGCCACTGAGCTTCTGCAACCTCTCCACTGAATACGGTTGAAGTTGCCGCTGCTCCTCGATGAGTCGGAGCCAAGCCGCTGGCCCGGGCACAAGGGTGTCGCCGATGAGCATGCCGTGCGTGAGCTCGAACAGACCGCGCTGAAATCGGCGATCGTTAATGAGCGCATGATGAAACTGTTCTCGCCACATTGCATCGGATAAGTCGCGATTCACTCCCGCGATCATGTCCTGGTCCAACGGCCCACTCACTGCATAGCCCTGCACGATTCGGCCGCTCGTAACCAGGTCTGCATGCCGATCTCCCATACGGTCGGCATACGCCGTCGTGCCGCTCATCTTGGTCAGTTGCAACGCCATGTAGTCGCGAAAATGAACAGACGGATACTCATTCAGCAAGCGCATGAGCGTCCGGTCATGGCAGAGATGAAATGGATAGTAGAGAGCACTACGTCTTTGTTGGATCATCATCGACACCCCTGAATCGTCTATGCTACCTTTCCCGCCATGCAAAAAGCACTGCAAGACCTCAATAAACTGTACGTGCTGCTGGCGCTCGTTCCGCTGGCCCTAATACTTGAATGGAGCCACGCCGATCCGCTGTCGATTTTCATTACATCGGCGTTGGCCATCATCCCATTGGCCGGCTTGATGGGAGAAGCGACGGAAAAACTCGCGCATCACGTCGGTGCGGGACTCGGGGGATTGTTGAATGCGTCGTTCGGGAATGCGGCCGAACTTATTATTGCGGTGATGGCGCTTCGGGAAGGGTTGCATGATGTCGTCAAAGCCTCGATCACCGGATCCATTCTCGGCAATATTCTTCTCGTCCTGGGAGCATCCATGGTAGCCGGGGGATTACGGTACGAACGGCAACGGTTCAATCGCACCGCCGCAGGTATGGGGTCGAGTCTCCTCCTATTGGCCGCCGTCGGGCTTATCGTGCCGGCCATTTTCCATCAGACCGCTGCGGACCAGGGAGACATCATTGAACGCGAACTCAGCTTGGAGATCGCCATGGTCCTGTTCGGCATCTACGTCTTGAGTCTTCTTTTTTCTCTGAAGACGCACCAGCATCTCTATCTGGGCGAGAACCCAAGTACAGGAGAGGATGATGATCGGCCGTGGAGTAAGCGGACCGCCATGATTGTGCTGGCCTTGGCCACGGTTGCGACCGGCGTCATGAGCGAGGTGTTGGTCGGCGCGCTGGTACCGGCTGCCGAGGCCCTCGGGATGACGCGGATTTTTGTCGGCGTGATTCTGGTCGCCCTCGTCGGCAATGCCGCCGAACATTCCACGGCGGTGTTGATGGCGAGAAAAAATCACATGGATCTGGCGTTCGGGATCGCCGTAGGATCCAGTCTGCAGATTGCGATGTTCGTGGCGCCCGTCTTAGTCTTTGTCAGCTATTTGTTCGGGTCGCCGCTGAATTTGATTTTTACGCCATTCGAAGTCGCGGCGGTCACGCTGTCAGTACTGATCGTCGGATTCGTCGCGATGGACGGAGAGTCTCACTGGATGGAAGGCGTCATGCTTGTGGGAGTCTATTTAATTCTCGCGATTGCGTTCTTTTTCCTACCGGGGTGAAAAATGTAGCGATGCGGCAGGTTACCGGGTTTTTTTCAGCATCCAGCTACCACTTATCCATGTCGATGACTTCCGTGGCATCCCACAAATTTTTCCATTCCGCATCGGCCAACGCATGCTCGCGGTCTCGGTCCGTCGGCTCATCGGGAAGGGCGCCGGCTTTCGACGGCGGTTGGGATTTGGCGGCAGTCTGTTCGTCGGTGGCTTGGGTTGCCGCGGGCTTGCGGCGCTTCTTGGAAGGATCCATATTGACCGGCATAGTGTGACTCCTCGGTCGAATCAGGTACCATCTGAATGTATCGTTCCGGTCGCGGCCTCGTCAAGGCCTCCATGTTGACTGGCGTCCTGCCCATTGTTACAGTGTCCGGCGTTTTCATACGGTATGACCAGACGATGAACCGAAGGCCTCCTTAAATGGGAAATGCGAAACCCTCACTGACGGCGTTCCTTGTGTGCGACATGGTCATCGACGATAAATCAACGAGCAAAAAATCGCTGATTGGAACTTTTACCCATATTTGGACGCAGGGGTTTCCCTGTGTGCATCACAAAATGGCTGTGTATTTTTGCCTGACGGATGCGGAAGGGGAGTACGAGATGATGTTGCGGCTGGTCAATTCGGAGTCCGAGGCGATCCTTGCCGAGGCCGGCTTATCGCTCACCATTACCGATCGATTGGCCATTAGCGACTTCGGAGTCAATATTCCAGTCGTCCAGTTTCCGACCCCAGGCCGGTATGAATTCCAACTCTATGCCAACAAAGAATTCTTAGGAAGAAAAGAATTTCTCGTCACGAAACTCAACCCACCGCCGGCTCCAGAACAAAACTAGCTAAAGCAGTTCGACCGCGATTGAATCCGCAAATCGACGGCCGGTGGCCGTCAATTTTACCCGTCCGCCGATGTCTTCCAACCACCCGTCATTCAAGAGTTGAGCGATCTTTGCTTGACGCTCGCCGTCCAATTTATGCGCTTGAATGAACTCGCTGGGAATCCCATCGGTCAAGCGCAGGCCGAAGATCAGCGCTTCACGGTGGCGTTGCTCGGGGTCGAGTTGCTCACGTTCCGCAATTGGTAAGCATCCGTCCGCCAACAGTTCTTGATAGCCTTTGAGGTCCGCGACGTTGCCGAAGCGCGCGCCGCCGATGTATGACTGTGCGCTCGGGCCCAACCCCAAATACTCGCCGCTCTCCCAATACAGCTTATTATGGCGGCATCCATACCCAGGCCGGCAGTAATTTGAAATTTCGTAACGATCGAATCCCGCTGCGGTCAATTGTTTGACGGCTTCGTCTTCCATGACATTTTGCAGCGCATCCTCAGGCCGGGTCTGATCCCCGCGTCGGATATCGACGAGCAATCGGGTGCCTTCTTCCACCGTGAGCGCATAGCAAGACAGATGGGTAGGCTTCAATGCGATTGCTTGCGCTAAGGTCGATTGCCAACTTTCTAGTGTTTGCCCCGATAGGCCAAAGATCAAATCGAGGCTTAGGTTTGTGAAACCGGCGTCGCGAGCCGCGGCCACAGCGGTGCTAGTCCTGTCAGGCAGCGCGCGTCGTCCCATACCGGCTAATTCGCCTTCATCCAGCGACTGCACCCCGACGCTGATGCGGTTGAAGCCGGCTTGAGCTAATTGGGCCAGCCCATCGACGGTGACCGTATCGGGATGAGCCTCGACTGTGATCTCGGCATCGGGCAGCAGGCCGAAGTGGGATCGAACGGATCCGAGGATTTCACTAAGCTCTGAAGGCTCAAGCGCCGTCGGTGTGCCGCCACCAAAATATACCGTATCGAGCGGATGACCGCCGAGTGGCGGCA
>DATEPO010000288.1:0-2374 GCA_035273145.1 Nitrospiraceae bacterium | reverse complement strand
ATGTTTCTGAAGCGCGACATAGCCATCGATCCAGCCACTGATAACTGATCGCCTTCCACGCGAAACCTGCTTACTCCTACCATATCGCATAATGCGCGTACGCTCGTACGACCTTTCTATCGGGACCAAAATGGAACACCTCGGCCGACAAGCCTCGCGCGGACTTGTAATAGACAGTCAGGCTGTTCACGCCAACGAGGGTTTCGAGTCGCTCAAACCGGAGATCCGGGACAAGCTGCAACGCTTTCTTCCAGTATGCGGCCACCGCTGCCTTGCCTTTCAGCATCCCACTGGGCTCGCCGGCAATCTGAATGATGAGAGGGGAGGACATCTCGAAATCCTCTGAATAGTGAGACAGGATACGACTCAGATCATGGCTGTTCCATGAGTCAATCCACTCCCGTGCGAAATCTTCCGAAAAAGCCCGATCGATCATGGCTTCATAGGATTATCAAAGGTAGCCCGATGGAGGCAAATTCTGATGCAACCGTATCGCCTTCATCGGAATAGCCTTATTTTCGACCTTCCTATTTCACCGCCGCTTCCAAGAGCGTTTCGACCGGCTGGATCTTTGAGACAAGATCTTCCGGCACACCGTGACGCTGATTCAGCAGCGTGGAGGCGTTATAGGTGAGCCAGACCTTGCCGTCTTTGTCTTCCCACGCCAGCGCTTTCATGGGAAGGTCGATGGCTGTGGTCGGTTGAGCCACCATCAGAGCAGTGCCTCCTTTGGGGTTCCCGAAGATCAGGAGTACAGTCGGCTTCATTTCCAACCCAACTTTTCTCGCCTCTTCGCCATGGTTGATACGAGCAAAGATATGCATGCCTTTTTCCACCACGGCCTTTTCGATTCGCTCGATCGTCTCGATGACCGAATACCGGCTGGCTGTCGTTTTCAGATTGGTCTCGGCCGCGGCCGTACCCCCGATCATCACCGTCCCGACGAAGCCGGTCGATAGCAGATACATGAGAACTGCGCTGCCATTCATAAGTCCTCCTTTCCTCTGGAGGGATCGTTCCGTAGAGTCCATGCTGGTTGGCGAAGAAAACCCTTCTGTCAGCGATACACCGTCTCAGAGGGCGATCCGCCGCTTGATTCGGGGTCCTAGGATAGACAAGTCTGAGGGATGGTCAATAGGAGAACCGGCAGGCCGAACATCCGAGCAATGCCTAAAATCCTTTCAACGCGGAGACCACGTCAGTCTCTCCTCAGTATGAATTGGCAAGGCAAGATCTGTTTTGCTTAGATCTTTGCGATCGATCATGTCGTTTTTGCTCTTCGTGTCGATGATTTGACTTTTTCGCGGTCTTGATGTGTATCAACGCTTGGCCTTTGTGGATGGCCATTTTGTTGACCTGGTATTGTATCCACGAAACGGAAACGGTTTGGGACGGTTCAACAATCGGCCGGGCGGTCAGCAGGGAGAGTCCCCATACTCCAGCCGAAGCATAAGGATCAATTTGAGGTCACAAGCTTTGTCGTGGAGTATCGTCGTAACGAATCGGTATTAATGAAAGATGGCATGTCACGTGTATAGCCGCGCAGTCACGTAGCTCTTGCGCCTACTTTGGCCGACGACATTTAAAACGATGCAATTGCTCTTACGCGGACAGCGCTCACACAAATCGTGTGTATAAGAAGGTCCATCATTGTTATCCCGGAACCAGTACGCTGCTGCTCTTCCCCAGAGGACTGTCCGGCATTCGCGGCCGTCGTAGTCTGATTGCGGAAAAGGGGCGGTGCCACGGAAAGAGGCACAATTATGTTGAGCTATCGAATTATTGATCTCGGCACGCTGCCAGAGGGCGGGAATGTTCAGGCTAGCGATATTAACAACCGAGGACAAATATGTGGCACTGACTGGGGCGCGGATGGACCTCGACATGCTTTCATTTGGAGCATTGGCCAAGGGATGGTTGCTTTGAGGGAGGGAGCCGCAACAGGCATTAACGATGCCGGGCAGGTGGCTGGAGAGTCACCCGTCGGATCCACTACCAACGGGTTCAGGTGGACTTCAGGAACCTATGAGGAGTTCCCTGGTCTTCCTGATTTCCCTTATTTATCCCCTTTTGGGATTAACGCGCTGGGTTATGTCGTAGGCCAAGCGGCTGGTCCGGGCGGCACCGATGCCGTCTTATGGACAGAGCACACAGCGTATAGCTTGGGAACACATTTACGACGTGACCTTCCTCCTGATGAGCGCTTCCTTCGGACCTGGGCTGCCGCAATCAATGAGATGGGTCAGATCGCCATTGTCGACGTCGTGCAGACGGCGCTTGGGGGATGGACAAACATCCCGGCCCTCTGGCAGCCCGCAAGCCCAGGAGCAACCAGCGGGACCTTGTATCAGCTGGGGTTGCTATCAGGCGCATT
>DATEPO010000287.1:0-2821 GCA_035273145.1 Nitrospiraceae bacterium | reverse complement strand
GCGATCGTACGGTGCTTCACAAATACAAAGCGCAAGCCTTCCTTCAAGTCTTTCAAAAAACTTCCGCCTGTTCGTTTCTCGGCGCGTTGGGCGGCCGACTGTTTTAAGCGGAGTCTTGAGAGAGACAGGACGGATAACACGAACGTACCGCTGCTGACGTAGAGCACGACCTGCATACCTACGGTCGCGATGCCGAGTCCGCTCACAGCCGGTCCGACTAACATGCCGATCATCGCGGTACTTGCCACGAGGGCATTGGCCGCTGTGAGCTGAGCACGCTCGACAATGAGCGGGACTGTCGAAGATAACGCGGGTCCGAACACGGTAGCCACCACCGCCATGAGAAAGACGACGATATAGACTCGCGGCAAGGTCAGCGCGTTTGCGGCATAGAGGATCGGGATGATGAGTGCCAATCCTGCACGGCATGTATCGGCTCCCATCATGAGCCACTTCTTGGGAAACCGGTCGATATAGACTCCTAGCACGGGGCCTAAAATAAGCGGCGGCACGGTCTGAAGCACGCCGATGACCGTTGTCATCAATGTGGAGTTGGTCAGATTATAGACAAGATACAGGAGCGCGACCTTGTTCAACCCTTCACCGATCTGTGAAATGGCTTGGCCCATCCATAGCCAGCGCAGATCACGCAGCTTTAAAAGCCGCCACCCCGTGTCCGGTTTGTCTTGATGCGAACCATGGCTTTCCGATTGGGTTTTTCCGGCAGCGGCCGAAGACATCCTCACCTCTTGGACAATCAAAACGCTGAAAGCTGAGTACATCTTATATGGAAGTGCCATACGCCATTGTCAGTCAATAAGTCGCACCACGTCGTACCTTCTCCGACAATTGAACGTACGTATCCTTGCTTCTCAGTACGGCCATGTAAGTATCATATGGGTGATTTAAGCTATGCTGAGATGAAATGTAAAATAGTCGCAGCGGGGTTCGTAATTCTCAAAATGGAGGACTTCACTGTGTCCGGGCCGGACAATGCACAAGGTTGAGCTTGTGCCCCTATTCTACTGCAGATAGAAGCCGGGATTGAAAAGACGTTTTTGCCTGCTTTCACACACAAGGATTGTATAGAATTGCATCGACGATTGAGCTCAAGGCCTGATTGAGGTTGCTGGATCGTTCAATGGCCAAGCAGAAACCGATCATTAGGAATGGACTCGCACGTTGCGCCTGGGTGGCGGAACGGCCGCATTTCATTCGTTATCACGATGAGGAGTGGGGCGTGCCGATTCACGATGATCGGCGGCATTTCGAGATGCTCTTGCTGGAGGGCGCGCAGGCCGGGTTGACCTGGGAAACCATTCTGCTCCGTCGAGAAGGTTATCGGGAAGCGTTCGCGCAATTTGATCCTGTACAAGTCGCTCGGTTTACAGACAAGATAAAAGCCGCGTTATTGAAAGACACGAGAATCATTCGCAATCGGCTTAAAATTGAATCTGCTGTCACCAACGCACAGGCCTTTCTTGCCGTGCAACAGGAATGCGGATCGTTCGATGGATACGTGTGGCGGTTTGTCGGCGGCCGGCCGAAAGTCAATCGGTGGAAGACACGGTCTCAAGTCCCCGCGACGACATCTGAGAGTGATGCCCTCTCCAAAGACCTGAAGCGGCGAGGGTTTCGCTTCGTCGGTAGCACAATTATATATGCCTATATGCAGGCGGCCGGACTCGTAGACGATCATACGCTCGATTGTTTTGTGCGGACTCAACGAAGAATGGAGCTATCGCTTCCTTGTATCTTTATGATTGCTCATGGTCTGACAGGGTGACGAGTTACAGACGGACTCATTCTCTTGCTTGCCCAGAGTATGGTAGTACTTCATCCGGTTCACCCTTTCAGAAAGGAGCCAAATCAATGTTTCGATGGATGTTCTCCGTCCTTTGCGTACTCGTGATGTCGCCAACCTATGCGGCAGAATTTCGCCTGACCAGTCCGTCGATACAAGAGCAAGGAAAGATTTCGAATGAACAGGTGTTTTCAGGTATGGGATGTAGCGGGAAGAATATTTCTCCAGAGCTCCACTGGGATCACGCTCCGAAGGACACCAAAAGTTTTGCCATGACAGTGTACGATCCTGATGCGCCGACCGGGAGCGGTTGGTGGCACTGGATCATGTTCAATATTCCGGCGACGGTGCATACGCTTCCTCAGAACGCCGGCAAGCCGGATGGCAGTGCGGCTCTTGAAGGAACGATCCAAAGCATGACCGACTTTGGTCAGCCGGGATACGGCGGCCCGTGCCCGCCGGCAGGGGATAAGCCGCATCGATACATATTTTCCGTGTATGCGCTGAAAGTGGATCAGCTTCCTCTTAAGAAAGACGCCTCCGGCGCCATGGTCGGCTTTTACCTGAATCAAAATGCGCTGGCAAAGGCCTCGCTGACGGCGCTGTATGGAAGGTAGCAGGCTGCAATGGCGTTCGTGTCCCTGAAGTGGACCCGCATTCCCGAGCGTAATAGATACATAGCGAGGAAAGAAATGGGCAGAATCCTTGTTAGTTCGGTTCATCACTTCCACTAGCGGTTACACATAGTGTGTTTACAATATGCTTGATCTATGCGTGGCCAACCTCTTAACCTCAGATAATTTTGCGATGAGACTTCGTTTGTAGTATAAGCTTCGCGTCGAAGGCGTGATTCTACGCTCTCCAGCAATATCCGGCGTAACGGCTCGTGCGAGCGACCTCCGCATGATCCTCTGGTTCGTGGTCCTCTATCTTCTGATCTCGGTGGCGATCGGGCTCTACGCCGCTACACGTGTGCATGACACGAAAGACTTCGCGGTTGCGGGCCGCCGCTTGCCG
>DATEPO010000286.1:0-9123 GCA_035273145.1 Nitrospiraceae bacterium | reverse complement strand
GTTGCCGGGAACTGCCTGGTAGAGATTTCGGCGGTGCAAAAGATTTACAACGACGGCATCGTGCCCCGTCGCATCCACGACGACTTTACTCTCAAGCGCGATGGGATCGACATGGATGATCTCGTGTCCAGCCATCTCGGCGGTTGTATTATTGACCACCACGCCTTCCAAGATTCCCTCTCCCCGCAAGATGAGATCGACCACGCGGGTGAGATTCATGATTTTGGCCCCGGCCTGGTACGCGCCGGCGATCAAGGCGCCGGTCGCATGGGGCGGATCGACGATGTACATGCCGTCACACTCTTTGACCTGTTTGCACGGCACGCTGAGTTCATTCAGGATCTCGTTCGCCGGCGCGCAAATCGTGGCCTTGTTCATCAGATAGCCTCCCGACCAGAAGCCGCCGCCTAACGCGAGCGATTGCTCGACCACGAGGGTACGAAATCCCATCGTGGCGAGATCATGGGCGCAAATGAGGCCGGACGGCCCTGCGCCGACAATGATCACGTCGCTTTCGATCAGTTGATCGAACTCTTTGTACCACTCGCGTGCGATGTGACGAGTGATGTCGCGCTCTCTCAATGGCGCCGGCTTTGGCTTACCCATGCCTGCTCCTTCACAGAATGCTGAAAACGCCCCCCGACTTCATTCTCGGTTCGTCAACATCCTCAACGTACCTGTAGAAAAGAGCCGGTCTCGGCCGGCTCAGGGATAGGCGGGTGGAATACTGGTACGCCTGCGGTGTTGACTTCACCTGCGACCTCGTTGGATGACCGTTTTGAGCATCCTGTCTACTATTGGTAAATTTCTGCTCCGGATTTTCGGAATTCTTCGGATTTTTCTCTCATGCCGATTTCCAATACGTGCTGTTCATCTAACTGTTTCTGTACGGCGTAGTCTCGGACGTCTTGCGTGATTTTCATCGAACAGAAATGGGGCCCGCACATGGAGCAGAAATGGGCGACTTTGGCGGCGTTGTCGGGAAGTGTCGCGTCGTGGAATGTGCGGGCCGTATCCGGATCGAGTGAAAGATTAAATTGGTCTTCCCATCGAAATTCGAAGCGAGCTTTGGAAAGCGCGTTATCGCGCGCCTGCGCCCCCGGATGGCCTTTGGCTAAATCGGCTGCATGTGCAGCTATCTTATACGTGATGACCCCCGTTTTCACATCTTCCCGGTTCGGCAGACCGAGGTGTTCTTTCGGAGTGACATAGCACAGCATCGCACAGCCGTACCAGCCGATCATCGCCGCGCCGATTCCCGACGTAATATGGTCGTATCCCGGCGCAATGTCCGTGGTGAGCGGGCCGAGTGTGTAGAACGGCGCTTCATCGCACTCTTTGAGTTGCTTCTCCATGTTGACCTGGATCAGATGCATCGGGACATGGCCTGGGCCTTCAATCATTACTTGCACGTCGTGCCGCCAGGCAATCTTCGTCAACTCGCCTAAGGTCTCAAGTTCAGCGAATTGTGCGGCATCGTTGGCGTCGGCAATCGAACCCGGGCGCAAGCCGTCTCCCAAACTAAAGGAGACATCGTAGGCCTTCATGATTTCACAGATTTCTTCGAAGTGCGTATAGGCAAAATTCTCCTGATGATGGGCGAGGCACCACTTCGCATGGATTGACCCTCCGCGGGAAACGATACCGGTCATCCGGTAGGCGGTCATCGGAACATAAGGCAACCTGACACCGGCGTGAATCGTAAAGTAATCCACACCCTGCTCGGCTTGTTCGATCAAGGTGTCTCGGAAGATGTCCCAGGTGAGATCCTCTGCCTTGCCCCCGACTTTCTCCAGCGCTTGATAAATCGGCACGGTCCCGATGGGGACCGGCGAATTGCGGAGAATCCACTCGCGCGTCTCATGAATGTTTTTACCCGTGGACAGGTCCATGACCGTGTCACCGCCCCAGCGAATGGACCAGATCATCTTATCGACTTCTTCTTCGATGGACGACGCGATGGCGGAGTTGCCGATATTCGCATTGATCTTCACCAGAAAGTTACGCCCGATGATCATCGGCTCGCTTTCCGGATGATTGATATTCGCGGGAATGATCGCCCGGCCACGGGCCACCTCATCACGGACGAATTCCGGGGTGATGGTTGGAGGAATGCTGGCACCCCAAGCCTGTCCGGGATGTTGAACCACCCCACCGCCATGGAGGTGGCCATTGCCGGCTGCCATCAAATCGCGTGCAATCTCTCGGCGCTGATTTTCCCGGATGGCGATGTACTCCATCTCCGGCGTAATCATTCCCTTGCGGGCATAATGCATTTGACTGACATTGTGGCCTGCCTTGGCCCGAAGGGGTTTGCGAATGTGCCGGAATCGTAAGTCAGCCAGTTTGGGATCGGCCGCTCGCATCCGTCCGTATTCTGACGTGACGCTCGGCAGCTCGTGAACATTCTGCCGGTCCATGATCCACTTCAGCCGGTGAGGGGCAAGACCGGCACGGATATCAATGGTGACGGCGGGATCGGTGTATGGCCCGGATGTGTCATAGATGGTGATCGGTCGATTCTCGACGGTAGGCCCTCCATTGGCCGTCTTGGTCGGCGTGAGCGTAATTTCACGCATTGCGACTCGGACACCCGGCAACGTCCCATCCACATACACTTTACGAGACGCCGGAAACGGAGCGGTCGTCAATGTGGTATCGACGGTATAATGACCGTTTCCATTGTCCGGACCTGTTCCGTTACCAGTTCCATTCGCGGTCGCTACACCGTCGGGTGAGGATTGTGGATGGCTCATGAGGTCCTCCGATTGTCCAAACAAAAAAGCCGCACCAGAAACAGGGTGCGGCTTGGTCGTCCAAAGCTGTCCGCTTCCCTACGCTGGCATTATCCAGGTCAGGTTCTGAGGGTTGTCCATTCGGACTCTCAGCCGTTGGGGACGTTATTCGTCAACCGTTCAACGTTAAACGCGACAGAAAGAATCCGGCGATTAACGATTTACGAAAAACGATTCACGTCTCACGACAAAGGCTCCCCTAGCTGAATGCGATCCTACACCCTGTTTTTTGTCCCTGTCAATTGGGCATTTCGGCCTATTTCCGTAAGAACTCGGCCCGGAAGATTCATTGATTGTAAAGGGAGCGTATCGTACAATTACCTCTGTTCTGACACGCGAATGTAGAAGGATCCGACTACGATGAAAGCGCTTGAGACAAGAGAGCTCCCGCTGACCGACTATCAACACCTCTCGGCAGAGGAGCTGTTTGCCCGCACGACGGCAGCGAAGCGCGCCCTCGCTAACAACGTACTGGTACTCGGACACAATTACCAGCGCGATGAAGTCATCGAACATGCGGATCTGCGTGGCGATTCGCTTATGCTCTCCAAGCTCGCCGCGCAGCATGCCGAGCGCCCGAATATTATTTTTTGCGGCGTCCATTTTATGGCCGAAACCGCCGATATCCTGAGCCGGTCACAGCAAACCGTGATTCTTCCGGATCTCGCTGCCGGCTGTTCGATGGCCGATATGGCTGCAATCGAGCAGGTTGAGCAATGTTGGGAGACGCTGGGAAAGATTCTGCCTGTCGAAAACACGGTCATGCCGGCGGTCTACGTCAATTCCGCGGCGGTGCTGAAAGCCTTTTGCGGCGAACACGGCGGGATCACGTGCACCTCATCCAATGCCCGTGCAGTCATTGAATGGGGATGGGCTAGACGGGAAAAGATTTTGTTCTTTCCCGACGAACACCTTGGCCGCAATACTGCCAATAAAATGGGCATTCCGCGCGACCAGATGATCGTGTGGGATCCGTACATGCCGAACGGCGGGAATACGGTCGAAGCGATCAAGCGCGCACGACTGATTTTATGGAAAGGTCACTGCAGCGTCCATCAAATGTTTCAACCGGCGCACGTGGATTATTTTCGGAAACAATATCCCGATGGGCAAGTCATCGTGCACCCGGAGTGCCACGAAAATGTGGTGAACAAGGCGGATCTCGTCGGCTCGACGGAATTTATCATTCAGACGGTCAGCGCTGCGCCGTCGGGTACGACCTGGGCAGTGGGAACAGAATTGAATCTGGTCAATCGTCTCAAGCGGACACAGTCCGATAAGCGGGTCTTTTTCCTCTCTTCCACGGTCTGCCAATGTGCCACGATGTTTCGTATTGATGCTCCCCACCTCTGCTGGGCGATGGAGAACCTGGCCGAAGGGCACGTCGTCAACCGCATCGTCGTGCCGGACGATGAGAAGGCCTGGGCAAAGATCGCCTTGGATCGCATGATGACGGTGAGTTGAGCGGAAGAAAAGTTATCGCCATCATCCCTCTGCTTCATCTCCATAATTCAAAGCTGCAAACCCGTCTGCAATACCGCCATGTTGCAATGCTGATTGACCTGAAGGCTGAATGCTGGTAGCTGAGAGCTAATTATGGACTACAAAGCCACCCTCAATCTCCCCCACACCGATTTTCCGATGAAGGCGAATTTGCCGCAGCGGGAACCGGAGCTGCTTGCGTGGTGGGAACAGGAGCGATTGTACGAACGTCTTCAAGAGGCGGGGAAAGACCGGCCGCTCTACGTGCTTCATGATGGTCCACCCTACGCGAACGGCCGGATTCACATTGGTCACGCACTCAACAAGATTTTAAAAGACATCATTGTCAAGTCGAAGACCATGGCCGGGTTTCATGTGCCCTATGTGCCGGGATGGGATTGCCATGGGTTGCCCATCGAACATCAAGTGCTCAAAGAACTGGGAGAGAAGAAAAACCGGCTCGATACCCTGGCCATTCGCAAACTGTGCCGGGAGTATGCCGAGAAATACGTCAACATCCAGCGCGATGAATTTAAGCGTCTAGGTGTACTCGGCGACTGGAACCATCCGTATCTCACGATGGACCCGGCGTATGAGGCAACTATCCTGCGCGAGTTCGGCACGTTTGTCGAGAAGGGCGGCGTGTACAAGGGACTTAAACCCGTCTTGTGGTGCACGTACGATCAAACGGCCTTGGCTGAGGCGGAAGTCGAATACGAAGACCACACGTCGCCGTCGATCTATGTGAAGTTTCCTGTAGCCCAATCCCCAAGCGTTGTAAGCAGCAGTATTGTCCATGTGCCGTTTCCAGCCGATGTCACGTCGGTCTCAGTGGTGATCTGGACGACGACTCCCTGGACGCTTCCCGCTAATCAAGCCGTCTGCCTTCATCCCGATATCGACTATGCGTTCGTGAAGGTCGGCTCGGAAGTCTTTATCATCGCCAACCAATTGGTCGAGTCCGTCGCCAAGGCCTGTTCGTTTCCTTCCTATACGATCCTCGGTACAAAAAAGGGGAGCGAAGGATTCGAATCTCTGGAGACGCAACGTCCGTTGACCACCGGGCTTTCACCGGTTTTGCTCGGAGATTTTGTCACGCTCGATCAAGGCACCGGGTGTGTCCACATCGCTCCCGGTCATGGTCAAGAAGATTATGTGTTGATCCTTGAACATAACGCTTCAGCGACGCCTGGAGAGCGACTGGAAATTCTGGCCCCTGTGGATCACGCCGGGCGGTTCACGGATGCGGTAAAGGAGTTTGCCGGGCAACATGTCTTGAAGGCCAATCCTGGAATTGTGGAAAGATTGAAGGCGTCGGGCCGATTGCTCGGCCATGGATCGATTACACATTCCTATCCGCATTGCTGGCGCTGCAAGAATCCGGTGATTTTCCGCGCAACGGAGCAATGGTTCATCTCGATGGAGACCAACCAATTGCGCCAGAAGGCGATGGAGCAGATCGAACAGAACGTGCGATGGATTCCGTCATGGGGCAAAGACCGCATCGGCGGCATGATTGCCAATCGTCCCGATTGGTGTGTATCCCGCCAACGAGTGTGGGGCGTTCCGATTCCAGGCTTCACCTGCGCGGGATGCCGGACGGTATTGGCCGACCCTACAGTCATTGAGCATGTTGCCGGTCTCGTCGGTAAAGATGGCGTCGATATCTGGTTCCAAAAATCGGCGGCCGAATTGATTCCACCGGGAACGGTCTGTCCGCAATGCCGCAGGACTGAGTTTGAAAAAGAAAAAGACATCCTCGATGTGTGGTTCGAGTCGGGTGTCAGCTATGCCGCTGTGCTGAAACCGCGGCACTGGTGGCCGGCTGCTCTGTACCTCGAAGGATCGGACCAGCATCGAGGGTGGTTCCATAGCGCGCTGCTGGCCGGTGTGACGACCGACGATCGGGCGCCGTATGATGCCGTGCTGACACACGGTTTTGTGCTCGACGGCCAAGGCCGAAAAATGTCGAAGTCGGCCGGCAATGTCGTCGCGCCGCAAGACGTCATCAAACAATCGGGTGCTGAGATTTTGCGCCTGTGGGTCTCCGCGCAAGACTATCGGGAAGATCTTCGCATCTCGAACGACATTCTGAATCAGCTCATCGAGGCGTATCGGAAGATTCGCAATACGTGCCGGTTTATGCTGAGTAATCTTTATGACTTCGATCCGGCAATTCATGCAGTGCCGTATGATCGCTTACCGGAATTGGATCGCTGGGCGCTGATGAGACTTGGTGAACTGATTCCTCGTGTGACGAACGCCTATGAGGATTTCGAATTCCATGCGATTTTCCATGCCCTGAATAATTTCTGTTCCGTCGACATGAGCGCGATCTATCTGGACATCCTGAAAGATCGTCTTTATACGTTTCACACAAATTCGCCGCTCCGCCGCAGTTCGCAAACCGTGCTGTTTGAGATCGTCGTGGCGTTAACGAAGCTGATGGCGCCGATTTTAAGCTTCACGGCCGAAGAGATCTGGCAAACATTTCCTGGTGGGAAGGCCGATACAAAAGTATCCAGTGTGCATCTGGCCTCATTCCCTTCTTGTGAGTCAAAATGGATTGATCCCGATTTGGCGCACAGATGGGATGATTTGCTCAATGTACGGACTATTGTGCAGGGACGCCTTGAAGAAAAACGGCGAGAAAAGGTAATTGGGTCCTCGTTAGAGGCTAAAGTTATTCTCCACGCTTCCAAATCTAGTCCAGCAATGTACGATGTGCTAAAGCCTTACGAGGCTTTTCTTCCAAGTCTTTTTATTGTCTCTCAAGTTGCATTGCACAGCGTCGACCATGTGCCTGAATTGTTAATGCGAGACCTTGATGATGGGTTCGGGGTTGAGGTGACCAAGGCAGCTGCTCAGAAATGCGAGCGCTGTTGGAATTATCGCGAAGCAGTGGGTCTCAATAAAGACCATCCGACCCTCTGCGACCGATGCCTCGAGGCGATTCGGGCATGAGTAAGACTGCCCGTTATGCGATTCTCGCCTGCCTTGCCGTATCAACCGTCGTACTGGACCAGGTCAGCAAAGTGCAGATCATGCACAGCATGCGGCTGCACGAGTCGATTCCGATCGTTCACGAGTTTTTCAGTCTCACCTATATTCGCAATCCCGGGGCCGCCTTCGGCTTGTTGGCCTCCAGCGGTCACACGTTCCGGCTGGTCTTCTTCGGGCTGACCTCGGTCTTCGCGTTGGGGTTGCTCGGCATGATTTTTTTTCGCCTTCGTCAAGACGATTGGGTTGGACAACTCAGCATCGCGGGAATTCTTGGAGGCGCGATCGGCAATTTGTTGGACCGCGTTCGCTTCGGGGAAGTGATCGACTTCTTAGACTTCTATGTCAATGGCTACCATTGGCCCGCCTTCAATGTGGCTGATGCGGCCATCAGCGTCGGCGTCTTCTTTCTCATTCTTCACTTCGCGCTGGAAAAGAAGGATGAGGAAGGCGTGCTGCAGCAAGATCCCCCATAGCGGAGACGTACTGCTTCAATTCCTGTGTTTCTTATGTTGAGCCGTCACAGGGCGCGGACGCTCGATCTCCTTCTTCATCATTCTCATTCAACCGGCGACAGCGGCTAAGCTGCGACTCGTTGTTTCGAGCGCCTTTTCTATCGTGGATTTCAACGCCTTTCCGTCGAGCGGCTTCGATAAAAAACCATTTGCCCCCATTTCAATCGCGTTCGATCCAAGTCCATCGCCGTCGTAGCCGGACATCAACAAGATCGGAAGCGTCGGACGAATGGAACGAATGCGTGTGATGAAGTCTGTTCCGCTCATTTCAGGCATGCATTGATCGACGATGATCAGATGGTAATCGAAGTTCGCGATGGCTTCACAGGCGCGTTGAGCCGAAAGACAAATATTGACTTCGGCTTTGGATATGTGAAAACGGAGGGTTTGTGCGAGCGCTTCAAGGGCCATCGGATTGTCGTCAACCAGGAGGATTTGCGCCGGCCTGACGTTCTCTTTCTTCGAGGTCGTTTCGTCCTCACGCCACTGAATCACGTAATGATCCTCTTCGAAACAATGTTTCCCCTCATGATTGATGGAGCGCTGACATTGAATGACGGCATGGCGCCCGTACCGTTCCATATCGTGTCCGGCAGGGCATCGATCGGGGTCATCGGTTTTCATGGCTGGCCTCCTCGATAGTGGTGTGGGATTGATCCGCTTTCCATGCTACGACTTCCTCATTTACAAGCCGGCAGGTTTCCGGAGAGAGATGCTTCGCCAGCACGACTTGCCATCGTGCGCGTTCGACACTTACGGCCAACCGGGCGATCAGTTCGGCTTCACCGGCGGATCCCCAATAGCCGCGTGGGTCGATGACAATATGGTCCATAGTGCCTCCCTCTAGGATTACACGATGTGACGCAAAGGGCCTACTCATAATTCCATTTCTATCCTACGCCAATTCTTAAAAAAGAACATTCGGAAAGATACTACGGCGACAGTACGTAGCCTCGCTGCAATCGAAGAAGGAGAAGGTTGGGATGTAGAAGAGAAGAGACGGAGAAGAGGAGTAGCGGGGTGCGCCACGGGGAAGCGGCAGCATGACGGAACTAAACCGGCAAATTGACGATGAAGCCACCGTGTTCTCTGAGCTGCCGCTGCTGTTCGACTGAAAAAAATACAACCGGTTCACTATGGCAGAACTGACATTCCTTCGTTGTAACCGCAGCATCGGTTTCGCCGAGGCTTTGAAGATGTTGCTTGGCAAGTTTCAGCGCGGTCGCTTCATCCGTGCTCATGACGTCGAAATGCAGCCTGCCTTGTTTGCCGGTGACCCAGGTGTCAAACACCTTCACGGTATCGATCGGAGTGTCTGCCATCGTCGTCCT
>DATEPO010000285.1:0-15802 GCA_035273145.1 Nitrospiraceae bacterium | reverse complement strand
GCTCGCAAACAATGCCGGCTTGGAGCGATCGTGCTCAAAGATCAACCGTGGTTACATCCCGATCCCGAACACGTATCGGATGCCCTGATACAGGGCATCCGTCAGGCAGGAATCACAATTTTGCCGTGGACGAAAGACTTGCTGCAGTGGCGGGCACGGGTAGAATTCTTACGTCGCGTGGAGGGCACGAATTCAACGTGGCCGGACCTGTCCGATCGGGGATTGCTGGACCGGCTTGAGGATTGGCTGCGGCCGTTCGTCACTACACTGATGGGCCTCGATCACATTCAGCGAATGGACCTCACCGCACCGCTTCGGGCACTCCTGACGTGGGAACAGCAGAAGCGGCTCGATGAATGGGCCCCGAGCCATGTGGCAGTGCCCAGTGGTTCCCGCATCCGAGTGAATTACGAGAACGCCGAACTGCCTGTACTGTCGGTACGATTACAAGAAATGTTCGGTTGCGAGGAGACGCCGAAAATCGCGAACGGGAAAGTACCCGTCACGATTCATCTCTTATCGCCTGCAGGAAGGCCGGTGCAGGTGACTCTGGATCTGAAGAATTTTTGGCGTTCGGGCTACAGTGCGGTGCGAAAAGAGCTCCGCGGACGGTACCCTAAACATGACTGGCCGGAAGATCCACTGAGTGCCCCACCCACCCGGCGAATCAAAGCTCATTAAAAGGTGCTAACCTTCTCTTTTTCCTTATTTTTCGACCCGTCGAAACCTTGACTTGTTCTTCTCGGAGACGCTAATGTAGTTTTCTTTTCGCAATTTTACAGGATAGTTACATCCTGATTGCCACGAAGATTCCGAGTAGCCGCATCGTGAAAGATCAGCATGCTGGGACATCCAAATCTCGTCGCTGACATTGTCAGGGAAATCCAGGTTTCAGGGCCGATTTCCTTTGCGCGCTTCATGGAGTTGGCGCTCTATCACCCCGCATTCGGCTATTACATGCGTTTTTCAGATAAGCCGGATGCCGAACAGCCGGCGGGCGGACTCGGCGAAGACCGAATCGGCTGGTCGGGCGACTATTACACCAGTTGCGACGTCTCCCCAATCTTAGCCAACTGCGTGGCGAAGCAAATCGTGCAAATGGATGCCCTGCTCGGCCAACCGGATCCCTTCACCGTGGTGGAAATGGGCGCCGGTAAAGGCGTGTTCGCTCGCGATGTGCTTACGGCTTGTCGAACACTGTCCGATTCAGTCGCCACTCGCCTCCATTATGTACTCATTGAACGCAGTCCCATGATGCAGGCGTCGCAACAGCAGCTCCTGGCGCCATGGAACGGTGAGCAAAGTTGCGTGGCCTGGATGGGAAGTTTAGCCGAATTGCCCACCGAACATATCGAAGGTGTCCTGCTTTCAAACGAACTGGTCGACGCCTTTCCTGTGCATCGCATCCGCGTAGCGGACGGCGAGCCGAGGGAAGTGTGGGTTGATTACGTGGATGGCCGACTCTGTGAGCGATTGCAGCCATGTTCGACGCTCGAGCTTCAAAATTATCTGCAGCGACTGGACGCCCACAATGTGGTCTTAGCGGAAGGAGCCTGCGCCGACATCAACGTACAGGCGATTCCATGGATGAAGGACGTAGCGCGAGTACTGCGCCGTGGCTTTGTCATGACGATTGATTATGGGCATCTTGCGCATGACCTCTACGGCCCGGAACGGAAAAAGGGCACCTTGCTCTGCTATTACCATCAGATGGCATCGGAAGATCCGTACCAATTGGTCGGATTGCAAGATATGACGGCCCACGTCGATTTCAGCACACTTGCGGCGGTTGGCGAGGGAGAAGGGCTCCACGTCACCGGCTTTACGAATCAGATGAGTTTTTTGACGAGCTTAGGCGTCGAGCGCATGCTGGAGTCGTTGGAGCCGGGGTCCGCCGAGTTTCAATCCGTGCTGCAGTTATTGCGTCCCAACGGCATGGGGTCGACCTTTAAGGTTTTGATTCAACATAAGGGGCTAGGAAAGCCTGACCTCGATGGCCTTCGATTCAAGCCTTTCTTCGCGTCGGCACTGGCCACTAGCGCCGACGGTCTGACAGTCTGAAAGGTCGTAAAGTCATTACGCCGAGAATTCAGGCCTTACGACATGCGGCCTTATGACTTGATAGATGGAGAACCATGGCCGGCGAATCAACACCGTTAAATTATGTCCCGATCCTGTTCTTTGTCATTATCGCCATTGGATTCGGCGCCGTATCCCTGTTGGCCGGTTGGGTGGTGCGGCCGAACCGTCCATATCGCGCGAAGTTGGCGCCGTACGAGAGCGGCAGTCCGCTGTTCTCCGATGCGCGCATTCAGTTCCCAATGCGCTATTACATCATCGCGATGCTGTTCGTGATCTTCGACATTGAGTTCATCTTCCTGTTTCCGTGGGCCGTCGATTTTAAACGGTTGGGACTTTTGGGTCTGATGGAAATGGTCGTCTTCATCGTAATTTTGCTGGTGGGATTTTGGTATGCGTGGAAAAAAGGGGCGCTGGAGTGGGATTAATTAAGACATGGGGCAACCGGGTGGCCTCAGTGCTCGCGCACCGCGCACGCTTAGAAGGTGCTCGGTGAACGCGCGCAGTTCAGGCCATCCCGGTCACCCCATGAAGATACATTCAAGCGCTGAGAGAGGGAATGAGTAAAAGATGAGTCTTTTAGAACGTCAATTAGATGCGAATGTGATTACGACGAACCTGGACGCGCTGGTGAATTGGGCGCGGAAGTCGGCGTTGTGGCCGATGACGTTCGGGTTGGCGTGCTGTGCGATTGAAATGATTGCGACCGTCTCGTCTCGGTACGATATCGATCGGTTCGGGGCCGGGGTGTTCCGCGCCTCCCCCCGGCAATCGGATGTGATGATTGTGGCAGGGACGGTCACGCGGAAGATGGCGGAGGTGATTCGGCGTATTTACGATCAAATGCCGGAGCCGCGCTACGTTATTTCGATGGGATCGTGCGCCACTTCAGGAAATCATTACAACAGCTATGCCGTCGTTCAAGGCGTCGATCAAATCGTTCCGGTGGATGTGTACATTCCCGGCTGTCCTCCCCGGCCCGAAGCGCTGCTCGACGGTCTAATCAAGCTCCAGGAGCGCATTCAGCGCGATAAGGTCTTTGTGAAGTAAGACACAGGACGTGAATCGTTATTCGTTAAACGGAAAGAAGGGATTTCTTGCGATTAACGAATAACGGTTAACGATTAACGACCATGCATCCACTTCTTGAAACATTGAAAGCCCAGTTCCCGGAGGCGGTGCTCAGTGTAACTGACGACACCGTTCGCGGGGAGCTGTCCATCCGAGTGTCCGCGCGTCACATCTCAGACATCGCGACATTTCTCCACGATGATCCCCGCATGGCGTTCGATCACATCACCGATGTATGCTCGGCTGATTACCCCGACGATCCCGAACGCTTCGAGGTGATCTACCATCTGCTGTCTCTGCCCCATGGCACCCGTCTTCGGATCAAGGCCCGTCTCACTGAAGATGATCCGAGGATTGCGTCGGTGAGCGGCATCTGGAAAGGCGCCAACTTTATGGAACGTGAGGTCTACGACCTCATGGGAATCACGTTCGGCGGCCATCCGGATTTGCGACGCATTCTCATGCCCGAAGATTATGCGGAAGGCTATCCGCTGCGAAAAGACTTTCCCGCCGAAGGGAAAGGCTGGCGAAGCAGCTTCAACTTCCTCCCGAATCTCACCGAGCCCGCGAAAGATGAGGGGGATGGCGATTTCTCGGAGGAAGAGAAGCGGCCGTTCCTCTTGGAGAACGCCCCTCGGGCCGGGCCTTTGCGCAGAACCGAAGAGCTGTTGCTGAATATGGGACCTCAGCATCCGAGCACTCATGGCGTCTTGCGCGTCGTGCTCGAGCTGGACGGCGAGCGGGTGGCGAAGGCAACCCCCGACCTCGGGTATCTCCATCGCGGGGTCGAGAAGCTCTGCGAAGGGCTGGCGTACATGCAGATCATCCCGCACACGGATCGGCTGGACTACGTCTGCTCGATGACGAACAACTATGCCTACGTCCGCACCGTCGAAAAGCTGCTGCAGATTACGATTCCGGAGCGAGCGGAGTATATTCGGACGATCGTCGCGGAAATGCAGCGGATCATCGGACATCTGTTTTGGCTGGGCACCCAGGCATTGGATATCGGCGCGATGACCGTGTTTTTTTGGACCTTTCGAGAGCGTGAAGTCCTCCTGGACATGTTCGAGAAGCTGTGCGGTGCGCGTCTCACGCTGAACTACTATCGAATCGGCGGTGTGAACAGTGATTTTACGCCTGATCTGATCGCACAGATGAAAACGTTTCTCGATGCCTTCCCGGCGCATGTCGACGAATACAACGAATTGCTCATGACGAATCGGATCTGGCTGGCGCGCACGAAGAATGTGGCCGTCATTTCTGCGGAGGACGCGATCAACTTCGGTCTCACGGGACCGGTGCTCCGAGGATCGGGCGTCGCCTATGATGTGCGTAAACTGGAGCCGTACGGCGCCTACGACAAGGTCGACTGGGAAGTCCCGGTCGGCAAGAATGGCGATACGTACGATCGTTATTGGATTCGGATGGAAGAGCTGCGCCAGAGCGCCCGCATCATTAAGCAGTGCTTGGATCAAATGCCGAGCGGGCCGATTGTCGCCGATGTGCCGCAAGTCATCCCGCCGCCGAAGGAAAAGGTCATGCGGGACATGGAAAGCCTGATTCACCACTTCATCATCTTCACGCAGGGGTTCAAGACGCCGAAGGGCGAGACGTATTGTGCGACCGAAGCGCCGAAGGGCGAACTGGGCTTCTTCATCATCAGCGACGGCAGCTCACGCCCGTATCGGTTGCACATTCGCGCGCCGTCGTTCATCCACATGGGCGCGTTTGACCACATGGCGAGAGGGTATTTGATCTCGGACGTGATTACGATTTTCGGCACGTACGACATCGTGATGGGAGAATGTGATAGGTAGGCGAGCGAAGGAGAAGGAAGAAGAGAGCGGCTGGACCGCCCTCCTTTCTCGCGCACCGCGCACAATCGGAATGTTCAGTAGACCCGCGCATCAGAGGGCAATCCGGCCGCTCTCTAGTCTAGATGGACGGGATGGCGCTACCAAGGTGTGGGAGAGTGGAAGAAAACAATGTTGAAGGAAAAGTACAAGGCGGAGATTGAACACATCCTGAGTCGCTATCCGGTCAGGCGGTCGGCGGTGTTGCCGCTCTTGTATCTGGCGCAAAAGGAAGAGGGCTATGTGAGCGAGACGGCGATGAAGGAAATCGCTGGGATTCTTCGATTGACGCCGCCGCAAGTGTATGAAGTCGTGACGTTCTACACGATGTTCCAGCTCAAGCCCGTCGGCACCTTTCATATTCAGGTGTGCAAATCGCTGATGTGTGCGTTGGTCGGCTCGGATACGTTACTCCGATGGCTCAAGACTCGGCTTGGGATTGGTCCAGGCGAAACGACAATCGACAAATTATTTACGATCAGTACGGTCGAATGCTTGGCTTCGTGCGGCACCGGACCGATGATGCAGATCAATGATGACTATTATGAAGGCGTTACGGAGAGCAAGGTGGATCGCATTCTTGCTGATCTGAAGCGCGATGGGACATCGTCACTCAAGAGCGGCCCGTTCATGCTGCCGGAGCCGATGAAGAGTTAAGCAAAAGGTAAAAGGCAACACGCCAATGATCGAGACATTTTTAACTTTGAATTTTGAATTCGCCGACCATGCCGCCATTTGAGAAGATCTTACTTAAGAATATGGAGACGCCCGGGTACACCGGGTCGCTTGCGGATTATGAGCATGCGGGAGGCTATCAGGCCTGGCGCAAAGTATTGGGCAAAGTATCGCCTGCTGAGATTACCGAGACGGTCAAGAAGTCGGGATTGCGCGGTCGCGGCGGAGCGGGATTTCCCACCGGTGTCAAATGGGGATTTCTGCCCAAAGATTACCAAGGCTCTAAATATCTCTGCTGCAATGCGGATGAAAGCGAGCCGGGCACGTTCAAAGACCGTCAGCTCATCGAACGCGATCCACATCAAATGATCGAAGGGATACTGATCGCGTGTTACGCCATCGGCGTTGAGACGGCCTACATTTATATTCGAGGCGAATTTGTCTTGGGCGCACAGATACTGGAGCGGGCGTTGGCGGAAGCCCGGACGGCCGGGTACGTTGGTCAGAATATTTTGGGAGCGGGTACTTCGATTAACATTTGGGTGCATCGCGGCGCGGGCGCCTATATTTGCGGAGAAGAGACGGCGCTCTTGGAATCGCTTGAAGGCAAGCGCGGTCTCCCGAGAGTCAAGCCGCCGTTTCCTGCGACACACGGCCTCTACAACAAACCCACGGTGGTCAACAATGTCGAAACGCTGGCGAATCTGCCGCACATTATGAACCGTGGCGCGGAATGGTTTGCCGCGATTGGGTCGCCACCGAAGAGCTCCGGGACTCGCATTTTCTGTGTCAGTGGACATGTCAAACGTCCGGGAAATTTTGAAGTCCCAATGGGGACTACGCTTCGTGAATTGATTTTCGAGCACGCCGGCGGCATGCGGTCAGACAAACCGTTGAAGGCCATCATTCCGGGCGGAGCATCGGCGCCATTCTTTACGCCTGAGCACCTCGACGTGAAGTTGGATTTCGAATCAGTCGCTCAGGCAGGCTCGATGCTTGGCTCCGGAGGAGTCACCGTTATGGAAGAAGGCACGAGCATGGTCTGGGCTGCGCTGCGCTTGATGGAGTTTTTCTATCACGAGTCGTGCGGCAAGTGCACGCCCTGCCGGGAAGGCAGCTCATGGCTGGTCCAAACCATGCGCCGCATTGTCGACGGACGGGGACGAAAAAGCGATCTTGAAACCCTCGTAGAGCTATGTCAGAACATTGCCGGGCGAACGGTCTGCGCGTTCGGCGATGCCGAGGTCGCGCCGATTATGAGCACGTTGAAGTATTGGCGGCATGAATACGAGGAACTGATCCAACAGGCAGCGGCTACCGCCCCGGTCGAGCTGATGATGCCGGCGATGGGAAAGCATTGACCGTTAGGCGAAGGGCTATAGGAAGAGTCATGATTCGAATTCTGAGGCCCATCGCCCCGCGCCCTTTAGGACCGTTATGAGCGTTGAAACAGTAGAAGTCACCATCGATGGCCAAAAGCTGATGGTCCCCAAGGGCACATTGGTGATTGAAGCGGCGCGCCAAGCGGGGGTGATGATTCCGCATTTTTGTTATCACCCGAAATTGAAGCCGGATGCGAACTGCCGGATGTGTCTGGTGGAAATTGAAAAGGTGCCGAAACTGCAGACGTCGTGCAGCACTCCGGTCTCCAACGGAATGGTGGTGCGCACGGCCACGACCGTCGTGAACGATGCTCACAAATCGGTGCTGGAATTTATTCTGGCAAATCATCCGCTCGATTGTCCGGTCTGCGACCAGGGCGGACGGTGCGATTTGCAAGATTTCTCTCATCAGTACACGCCCACCACGAGCCGATTCATCGAGATCAAGCGCATTTTCCAAAAAGAGTATTTCAGCCCGCTGATCGAAAAAGAGATGAACCGCTGCGTGCAATGTCTGCGCTGTGTGCGCTACTGCGACGAAGTGATGGACGTGAAGGCGTTGGCGCCCGTTGGACGCGGGACCATGACGGAGATCAAGCACTTCGGCACGCACGAATTAGATTGCGAATTTTGCGGTGGCTGTGTGCAGATTTGTCCGGTCGGCGCCATCACCAGCCGTCTCTCCATGTACGAGTTCCGTCCCTGGATGCTCAAACGCGCCGATACTATCTGTACCTATTGCGGCGACGGGTGTCGCATTACGGTTCAAGCCAAAAATAACCAACTGATCGAGGTCAATTCTGCGCATGGCGTCGGCCGCAATAACGGCGATCTTTGCCCGCGCGGGTTCTTCGGCTATCACGTCAGCACGCATCCGGATCGTATTACTCAGCCGATGATTCGGCGCAACGGGCAATTGATGACGGCCACCTGGGAAGAGGCGCTCGAATATGTCGCGGAGACCTGCATCGCGCTCAAGTTGAAGCATGGACCGCAGGCGTTCGCCGGTCTCATTACCTCTCGCTGCACCAACGAGGATCTGTACGTCTTTCAAAAGTTCATGCGTCTCGTGATCGGTACAAATAATATCGATAGCAGCGCGCGGTACGGACAGATCACCGGCGTGCGTGCGCTCCGGCGCGTCCAAGGCACGCCACGCTGGACGGTGACCTTCGAAGATCTCGTCGCCGCCAATGCATTATTATTGGTCGGCACCAATGTGACGGAAACCAATCCGATCACCGGGCTGAAGATCAAAGAAGCGGTCAAAAAGCACGGCGCGTCCTTGGTGACCATCGAGCCATTGGTTCCCGCAGTCGGGAAGATCAGCAACATCGCGAATCTCTCGACCCATGATTTTCCTGGCCGTCCCGATCGGTTCGGCGCGATGGTCCTGGCGTTGATCAAAGCCGTGATGGACGAGCGTCTCGTCGACGCGGAACTGGCTCAACGCGCCCCGGCGTACGTCAAGGCGATCGGCGATGCGCTTCACGCCATCTCATGGGAGGTGCTCGAAGCGGAAACGGACCGGGCATCCGCGGCATGGCGGGATGCGGCTCGCGTGTTTGCGGCAGCCAAGCGTGCCGTCATCGTCGTTGGGCAGGGCGTCTTGCGACATCCTGGCGGACTAGACATTACGACCAATCTCTTGGACCTCTTGCTGTTGACGGGACACCATGGCCGACCCGGATGCGGGCTAGCGACCCTTGCAGAGGAGAATAACGATCAGGGAGCCGTTGAGATGGGCGCCGTCGCCGAATTTCTCCCGGGGCCGAGCGATGTGACGGACCGTCACGCGCGTGAACGTCTGGCCGGTCTGTGGAAAGAAGAATTGCCGCAAGGCACTGGCCGTACGCTGACGGGGATTCTTGAAGAGGCGAAGAAGGGCGCCGTCAAGGCAGTCTATATCGTCGGAGAAAATCCCGTCGGATCGCTGCCGCCATCCTCAGGCGCAAAGGAAGCCTTGCAGCAGTGTGAATTTGTTATCTGTCAGGAGCTGTTCATGACGGAAACGGCGGCGCTGGCGCATGTCGTCTTCCCCGCGTCCTCCTATGCCGAGAAGGAGGGCACGTTCACGAATACCGAAGGCCTGGTCCAGCCGGTCCGACAGGCGATCGATACCGTAGGGGAGAGCCGCCCGGATTGGGAGATTTTGTCGGCACTGTCTGTGCTGATGGGCTATCCCATCGAATATGGAGACGCGAAAGAAATTTTCAAAGAAATTCGATCCGTCATTCCCGGCTATGCCTTGTTAGGTCCTGTGCCGACTCCGCCGCGACCTGACGTCGCAGTCATCACGCAATATGTGCAGTCCGGCTATGCCGAAGATGTGACGAATCGCTATCGCCTTCCAGGCGAGGGGCGAGGGGCGAAAGGCGAGAGGAATGAACAGAGCTTCACTCTCGTGCTGTCGCAAAGCTTATTCCATTCAGGAAAGTTTTCAACCCGCGCCAAGGGTTTGCTCGACGTCGAAGCGGATGGAAGGCTGGCACTGAATGGGACCGATGCCAGCAAGTTGAATATCACGGAGGGCGACCGCGTTCGTCTGTTCAACGACCGCGGCGAAATGACCACGACCGTAACCTTGCGCGATCGACTGCCTGATGGCCTGGTCACATTCCCTGAACATTTTGATGAGCAGGCGCTAGCACTGATGCCGCTGACCGTCGATGATCGCACAGGAGTGCCGTATTATAGAGCGGCACGCGTACGAATTGAGAAGGCGAGAGGCAATGGGCAAAAGGTCACAACTTATTCTGCCGCCTCTAGCCCTTCGCCCCTAGCCTCGGGCCTTGAGTCTCCGGAGGAAACGAGATGACTGAAATCGGGTTGAGAGCGGCGATATCGCTGGCGCAAATTGCGGCCGTCATGGGCGTGGTCATGCTGACCGTGATGATTTTGACGCTGGCGGAGCGGAAGGTCTTGGGCTGGATGCAGGACCGGATGGGACCCATGGAAGTCGGTCCGTATGGCATTCTGCAACCGATCGCCGACGGCCTGAAACTTTTCTTTAAGGAAGACATCGTGCCGGCCGGCGCCAATAAGTTTCTGTTCAGCCTCGCGCCGATTCTTGCCCTGGTGCCTGCCCTGATCGGGTTTGCCGTGATCCCGTTCGGTCCGAACGATACGATCGAGGTATTCGGCCTTCAGATCAAACCCTTCATCGTGAGCGACATCAATATCGGCATTCTCTATATTCTTGCCTTTACCTCGATCGGCGCCTACGGCATTATCCTCGGCGGCTGGGCCTCCAACAGCAAATACTCGTTGCTCGGGGGACTTCGCTCCGCAGCACAAATCATCAGCTATGAACTTAATGTCGGATTGGCCATCGTCGGCGTCATCTTGCTGTCCGGCTCGCTGAGCCTCGTCAAAATCACAGAAGCGCAATCGGGCTGGTTTTGGAATTGGTTCGTGATCGCGCTGCCGTTCCCCCAGATCTTCGCCTTCGTGGTGTACGTGATCTCCTCCGTGGCGGAAACGAACCGCCTTCCCTTCGACTTGCCGGAAGCAGAAAGCGAACTCGTGGCCGGGTTCTTTACCGAGTACAGCGGTATGCGGTTCGCCTTCTTTTTCATCGCGGAATACGCCAACATGATTCTCGTGTCGTGCATCGCCGCCATTCTCTTTCTGGGCGGTTGGAACGCGCCCGCTCCGTTCCTCCAGTTCAACGGCTCGCTGGCGAATTTGGCATGGCTATCGGGCATTTTTTGGTTTACCGTGAAGGTGTATTTCTTTTTGTTCCTCTTTTTCTGGATACGAGCGACGCTCCCGCGGCTACGGTATGACCAGTTGATGCGATTCGGGTGGAAGGTGATGCTGCCGATTGCGCTGGCGAATATTCTCATCACGTCGATTGCGGCATACTTTTTCCCCAGGTGAAGCAGAAAACGCGGTCAGCCCTCAGCTAAGAACGAGGGGCCTGAAAAGCTGATTGCTGAAAGCTAACCATGAAAAACTTCAAAACTTGGCTTAAATCGATTACGTTCTATGAAATCCTCGTCGGGATGCGGGCGACGATGAAACATCTCCTGCATTACAAGCCGATCACGTTGCAGTATCCGCATGAGAAGCGGACGCTGCCGGACAGCTACCGCGGCATGCTGGCGCTCCTTCGGTATGACGACGGAACCGAGAAGTGCGTGGGCTGCGACCTGTGCGAGGCGGCGTGCCCGTCGCGGGTGATCCGCGTCGTCAGTTCGGAAGTGCCCGGCGAACCGACGAAACGATTCGCCAAAGAATATTACATGGACATGACCCGCTGTCTGTTTTGCGGGCTCTGCGTGCAGGCCTGTCCCGTCGATGCCCTGGGCATGACACGCGAGTTCGAGTGGTCGGTCTATGACAAGCGCCAGCTCCATCTGAACAAACAGCAACTGTTAGCCATCGGCGACCGTTCCTATCCCGTGCGCGAGAAGAGGCTGGAATTGCAGCACCCCAACGTCGCCTTCTTCAACGTCGCACATAAAACACTTCCCCAGAAAGCATCTTAGTGTGGCGACGCTTTTCTTCTCTTATTTTGCCAGCGTTATTGTCCTGACGTCCATTTTAGTGGTCGCGCTGCGCAACCCCGTCCATAGCGCACTTGCCCTGCTCATTATGTTTTTTCATGTCGCCGGACTATACGTCACGCTTCACGCCGAATTTCTGGCCGCGGTGCAGATCATCGTCTACGCCGGCGCGATCCTGGTTCTCTATCTTTTCGTGGTCATGCTCCTCAATGTGAAACGCGATGAGCGGTACCATGCGCAATATCCGTTGGGCGCCGTGCTCGGCGTCACGATTCTTACGGAGGTGCTGTTACTGGTCGTGCAGCACAGCTTCTCGAAAGAAACCGCCACGGCAGCCCTCGGAGCCACGGATGGGAGGCAGGTCATTGAAGGGAATACGGAAACCATCGGCGAGGCCTTGTACTCAACGTATTTGTTTCCATTTGAAGTCGCCTCCCTGATCTTGCTGGTGGCCATGATCGGGGCGATCATTCTTGCGAAGCGCGACCTCTTCGAGAGCGTGCATCGTTAAACGTGAGTCGTTATTCGTGAAACGTAGGATGGGATCGAAACGAGCACAGTGATCGATGAAACGGATGTGGAATATTTTAGTGTTATTCTCACTCTTGCGAGTAACGATTAACGATTAACGCAGAACGAACCCATGGTGCCATTAAGTTACTACGTCATCCTCAGCGCGGTCGTGTTTACCACGGGACTGGTCGGAGTGTTGATTCGACGGAACATCATCATCATTCTGCTCTCGATCGAGCTCATGCTGAACGCGACGAACATTAACTTCGTGGCATTTTCTCGCTATCTGGGCAATGTATCCGGCCAGGTCTTCGTGTTTTTCACGCTCACGGTCGCTGCGGCTGAAGTGGCGGTTGGATTGGCCATCATCATCGCCCTGTATCGAAACAAGTCCAGCATCAACGTCGATGAATTCCAACTCTTGAAATGGTGAGCGGCCAAGCCTGATGGACGGCGTTTTCTATAAATTGATTCCATTCCTTCCGTTTCTGGCGTTTCTCGTCGTCGGCCTGGGCGGCCATTGGATCAAATCGCGCGCACACCTCATCGCCGTCCCGGCCGTGCTCGGCTCCTTGCTTCTATCCGTGCTCGCGCTGCTTGAAACCGCCGGCGGGAAGAACATTGCCATCCCGCTCTATAGTTGGATGACGTCCGGCGATGTGCATATCGAGTTCGGGCTCTATGTCGATCGCCTCACGGCCGTCATGCTGATGCTCGTCACGACCGTCAGCTCGCTCGTCCATGTTTATACCATCGGCTATATGCACGGCGACAAAGGATATGCCCGCTTCTTTGCCTACATCGCGCTCTTTACCTTTTCGATGCTCATGCTCGTGATGGCGGACAACTTTCTGCAACTGTTCGTCTTTTGGGAAGCGGTCGGGTTATGCTCCTATCTGTTGATCGGTCATTGGTACGAGCGCGATGCGGCCCGAGCGGCCGCGACGAAAGCGTTCATTGTGAATCGCATCGGCGATTTCGGGTTTCTTCTCGGGTTGCTGCTGGTCCTGTTGACCTTCGGGTCGCTTGAATATCGACACGTATTTGCCCAGGCTACCGATTTTGTCGGAACGACGACGAATCTGCTGGGTCCCGTCGGGGGGACATGGCAGGTCTCGACCGTCACGCTCATCTGTCTTCTGCTCTTTATCGGCGCCGTCGGCAAGTCGGCACAATTTCCATTGCACGTGTGGCTACCGGATGCGATGGAAGGGCCGACCCCGATCTCCGCCTTGATCCACGCCGCCACCATGGTCACAGCCGGTGTGTTTATGGTGGCGCGACTGGCGCCTCTCTATACTGTCTCGCCGGCGGCGATGACGGTCGTTGCGGCGACCGGCGGCTTCACGATGCTGCTGGGCGCCAGCATTGCGTTGACGCAGAATGACATCAAACGCATTGTCGCCTACTCGACCGTCAGCCAACTCGGCTATATGGTGATGGCCTGTGGCCTGGGAGCCTATACCGCCGGTATGTACCATCTGCTGACCCACGGGGCGTTCAAGGCGCTGCTGTTTCTTGGGGCTGGATCGGTGATCATCGCGTTGCACCATGAACAGGATATTCGGCGGATGGGCGGGTTGAAAGACAAATTGCCGACGACGTACTCGACCATGGTCGTCGGTTCTCTCGCGTTGGCCGGATTTCCCTTCACGAGCGGCTTCTTCAGCAAGGACGAGATTTTAGTCGGCGCATGGCAGGCAGGTGCATTCGGTCAGGTGCTGGCCATTCTCGGCCTGCTGACTGCGGGGCTCACGGCCTTCTACAGCTTTCGTCTGATCTTCGTTGTGTTTTGGGGCACCTCACGAGTCGATCCTCATCATGCTCAACACATTCATGAGCCATCCTCCGCAATGACGATCCCGCTCATTATTTTAGCCGTGCTGAGTATTGGATGCGGCTACCTCGGGATTTCAAATTTCCTGAACCCGGTATTTGGAGAAACTGAAGAACATCATGGGACGGCCTCGCTGGTGATCATGGCGCTGGCCACGGTCGTGGGGTTGATTGGAATCGGCGCAGCTTACTTCATTTATGTGCAATCTCCATGGCTGGCCGATCGCCTTGCCCAGCAGTGGCGCCAGATATATCGACTGTCCCTCAACAAGTGGTATGTCGATGAAACCTACGATCGGACGATTGTGAAACCGACGTTCCGCATGGCTGACCGTATGTGGGCGCGAATTGATGTGGGAATGATCGACGGCGCCGTGAATGGTGTAGCACGCGCCATTGCCTGGTGGAGCTGGTCCATGAGACTCTTTCAAAGCGGCCAAACCCAGCACTATGCCCTCGGGATGACCTTAGGCGCGGTACTCATTTTGACGGCATACCTGCTCTTTTGAGCAAGTAAAAAGGTAAAAGTAAAAATGAAGTCTCAACTCATGATCGATCCAACTTACTGTTTATCTTTGCTTCAGACGTCTATCGCTTCCCACTTTTACCTTTTTCCTTTTTACGTTTTACTTGAGGCAACGTGCTGAGCGCTGTCATCTTCCTGCCCCTGGTGGGCGCCGCACTGCTCTTTGCGGTCCGTGACGCCGCGGTGCGTGCCACCGCGCTCGCCGTCACGATAATCACCTTCATCGTGTCGCTGCCGCTCTGGTTTCAATTCGATCCGCATCAGGCGCAGATGCAGTTTGCCGAACGTGCGGACTGGATCAGCATTCCGCCCATTAGCTACAGCGTCGGGTTGGATGGCATCAGCCTGCCTCTGGTCATCATGACGACGTTCCTGATGCCCTTGTGTGTGCTGGCTTCATGGCGCGCGATTGGGACTCGGCTCCGCGAATTCATGGCCTGTTTGCTGATTATGGAAACCGCGATGGTCGGGGTGTTCTCGGCCTTGGATTTCGTCCTGTTTTATGTGTTCTGGGAAGTGATGCTGATCCCCATGTACCTGCTCATCGGTGTGTGGGGAGGGCCGAACCGCCTCTACGCCGCGATCAAGTTTTTCCTGTACACCTTGGCCGGCAGCGTCCTCTTGCTGGTCGCCATCATTGTGCTGTTCTTTCAAGGCGGCCAAACGTTCGACATTCAGTTGCTCAGCAAAGTGGAATATTCCGCCGCGCTCCAGCCCTGGCTGTTTTGGGCCTTCTTCATTGCCTTTGCGGTCAAAGTGCCGATGTTTCCCTTTCACACGTGGCTTCCCGATGCCCATGTAGAGGCTCCGACGGCCGGCAGCGTCGTCCTGGCCAGCGTTCTGTTGAAGATGGGGGCCTATGGCTTCTTGCGTTTTACGTTGCCGCTGTTGCCTGATGCCACCGCGGCCTTCACGCCGACCATGATCGCGCTCTCGCTCGTCGCCATTATCTATGGCGCCTATATGGCATTGGCGCAAACCGATCTTAAAAAGCTCATCGCCTATTCCAGCGTCAGCCACATGGGATTCGTCACGTTGGGCATCTTCGCGCTGAACGAACAAGGCATCGAAGGCGCCATCACCCAGATGGTCAATCATGGCCTCACGACCGGGGCGCTCTTCCTCTGTGTGGGAATGATTTATGAGCGGACCCACAGCCGGCTCATCCAGGACAATACAGGATTGGCCGGCCCCATGCCCCGCTACGCGACTTGCCTCGTCATCTTCGCATTGTCGTCGCTTGGACTGCCGGGGACCAATAGCTTTGTGGGTGAATTTTTAGTCTTGGTGGGAACCTTCTTTTGGAGCCGGTTCGCAGCGGTGATTGCGACGCTGGGCATCATTCTGGCCGCC